>CALIIP010000168.1 GCA_938018045.1 uncultured Flavobacteriaceae bacterium | reverse complement strand
AATAATTTCTAAACAAAAAAGAGTTGTTATTCCTCTACATCCAAGGACAAAGAAAATACTTGAGAAATTCGATCTAAAATACAACATAACCTTTATAGATCCAATTGGTTACTTTGATATGTTAACGTTGTTGAAACATTGTAACTTAGTAATTACAGATAGCGGAGGATTGCAAAAAGAAGCATTTTTCAATAAAAAGCATTGTATTATTGCACGCGATGAAACAGAATGGATAGAACTTGTCGACAACGGTTTTGCTAAAATTGTTGGAAGTAATTCCTCAAAAATGCTTAGTACATTTGAAGAGTTTCAAGATTCAAAAGTAAATTTTGATATTGCTTTGTATGGAAACAAAATTGGGGAGAAAATATATTCAGAAATTAAATTATTATTAAATTAGAAGTTTGGGAATTGTATTAAATCAATCATTTAAAAACACGTTAATTCTTATTTTAGGATTTGCAATTGGTGCGCTGAACACCTTGTATTTATACATCCATTTTTTAAATAATGACGCGTATTATGGGCTTATCATTTTTCTGCTCTCTACAGCAGCTATTTTGTTGCCATTAACTGTTTTTGGGATGCAACATGCCGTTGTTAAATACTTCTCTTCATACAAGGATAAACAGCAAAAAGACAATTTATTATCCTGGTCTTTGATATTGCCAATGCTCATTATTATTCCTCTGGGATTAGTTAGTATGTATTTGTATGATTTTATTTCTGATTGGATTTCTGAAGAAAATAAATTGATAAAAAAATATACATATCTTATCTTTTTATGTGCCATTTTTATGGGATATTTTGAAGTTTTTTATGCTTGGACAAAAGTTCAGATGAACTCTGTTATTGGTAACTTTATAAGAGAAGTTTTTGCAAGAGTTTGCGCTTCAATTTTATTGGTTGCAGTTTTTTTAAATTGGATATCTCCAGAACAATTTATTTACGGGATTGTCATTGCATACTTTTTGCGAATGCTGATAATGATGTTGTATGCTTTTAGTTTGTATCTGCCAGAATTTACATTTCAAAAACCCGAAAATTTCAAAGAAATACTAAACTACTCTTTGTACATAATTTTAGCAGGATCTGCAGGAGCATTGTTGCTAGAGATTGATAAATTTATGATTCCGCAAATGGAGCAAATTACCGAAGTTGCATATTATGCAGTTGGAATTTATATAGCATCTGTAGTTGCAATTCCGAGTAGAGCCATGCAGCAAATAACACATCCTATAACAGCAGAATATTTGAACACAAAAAATTATAAGGGAGTAGAAGAATTATATAAGCAAAGTTCTATTAACCTATTGGTTATTGGTGGTTTGCTGTTTTTATTGATAAATTTGAATGTTATCGATATGTATGAAATTATTAATAAACCACAATATTCAGTTGGAGTTTCTATCGTTTTTTTAATTTCTATTTCTGAATTATATAAATTAATTTTAGGAATAAACGGAGCCATTCTTACAAATTCAAAATATTATAGAATGTTCTTTTATTTTTCTATAGGTATGGCTGCTTGTGTTATTTTCTTAAATAAAGTACTTATTAATGCTTTAGGAATAGATGGTGCAGCATTGGCAACATTAATAACGATTTTTATTTTTAGTACAATTAAGATTTGGTACATAAATAGTAAAATGGATATGCATCCATTTACTCCAAAAACAATGCAAGTTATAGGCTTGATTGCTGTTTTATTTTTTCCATTTCACTTTTTTGATTTTACCTTTCATCCGATAGTAAATATTATTTTGAAAAGTTTAATGATTACAGGAATATATTTTGCTCTTATAGTAAGATTAAATATATCTGACGATATAAATGGGTTGGTTTCTAAATATTTTAAGAAATAAAAAATCCTGTCTTGCTTTATGCAGACAGGATTTTAAATTTATCTCCTAGTTCCTTTTCTTTGGATTTTAGAGTCCTTTTTCACTTTCTTTCTTTTGATGATTTTTCCCTTTACACCTTTTTTCAAACCTTTGGATCTGTAGTATAAAAAGTTATCATCTTCATTATAAGATTCATATTGGTTATTAAAATCTGATTTGAAGAAGAAATTATCATCGTAATCATATTCCCAAGAATCCCAAGAGTTCCAAGAATTATAACTATGTCTTTTAACATCTCCTATATAACGCACATTTCCTCTTCGACCGTAAAAAACCTTTAATCCACCAACATTGGTCATTTGTCTGTGCCTGTAATCAACAAAAACAGTTCCTATTCGTGTGACTTTTCCGAGCCTATTATAATTTATAAATACGTTTCCGATTTGTCTAATACGTCCTCTGTAATCACGTTCAATCTTAATTCCTCTATGCCCTCTAGTTCTGTTAGAACGTTTAGACATTTTTTTAGAATAACGAGCTTTAGAATGGTGATTCGGATGTGTGTTAAAATCAAATTCTCCATCAAGAAAAACATAAAATTTTACGCCTCTTTCAATAAATTGTATTGGTTCAGCATCATAGATGCTCATATAACCCATTCGTAAGTTTGATCGTTCACCATTTTCGGCTTCAACTGTTGAAACCAACAATAGCATTGTTAATAATAAAAGTATCCCTTTTTTCATAATGTATGGTTTAGGGTTATGTCTACTCTATAAGCTTTTCGACTTCCGCTTTGGTGTTGTATTTTCAAATAGCGTGCCAAAGGGAAAAGTAGGTGAATTTTGATCACATAAAACAGAATTTAAATAATTGATAATCAAATAGATAAATCAATATGTAATTTTTTTGTTTACTTGTTTAATATTAGAGTAATTTATTTTTATATTTACGACTTAATACGCAAACAGAATTTAATTTTATGATATTAGCTATTGAAAAAAATTTAGAAAGAGGTATTACCTTACTAAGTTCTATTACTGATGAGCAGTATAGCAATACAACAATAGCGCCATATTACTCAAGTATTGGTCGACATATGCGTCATATTCTAGATGTTTTTGATTGTATATTTGATGGTTTAGAAACCAATATTACTGTTGATCTAGCAGCTAGAAAGCGAAATGAAAATGTTGAGTTAAAAACTGAAGAAGGGAAACAATATTTCGATAAAATCATCACTAAATTGAATGGCTTGAAATCTTCTGATTTTAATAAATTGATTGCAGTGTCAGATGATTTAGGTATGGGAAAAGTTGTACAAGATTATACTTTAGGAGGCTTATTGATTCAAGCACACAGTCATGCAATTCACCATTTTGCGAGTTTAGGTTATATAATCTGTCAATTAGGAATAGAAATTCCTGATGAAAATTTTGGATTTAATCCAACTACACCAAGAGATGAGTTATTAGAGGCTTAATCTTTTTACTTTTTTTATATAGTTTTTTAAATTCTGCATTTCTTTTAAAAATGTTGTGGTTTTTGCATATTTCACTCCATATACTTTGTGGTTGATTGTAGCAATATTATAGACTATTTTCCAATGATTGTTTATCGCTTTTACAGCATCAAAGTAAGAATGCTTTTTTGAGTCAAATACGTGTGTTGGCTCAGAAATTATTCCGTTTATTTCTAATATTTTTAAACTCTCACCTTTTTCTAATTCTTTAAAAGAGTTGTATTTTATATCTAACCTTCCATAATACCAACCATTTATTTCTTTGTTGATAGTATCTATTGTGTCAATCAATTTATTACTTATTAGTTCGTTTCCGCCTAAAAATTCTGTTCCTTTTGAGTGATTTCCAATAGCAGTAAGCAGTATTTCTTTATTTTTTTCTGGAACTAATAACATATTTTCTTTATGAATATCTTGATACAAATCATAATATAACATTGCTCTTTCATCAGCAAGAATCAATTCTGATAATGTTGAAATTCCATCACCAATAACAGTAGAAAACTTTTTTAATGTAATAGAAGTAATTGTTCCTTTTTCCTCGTTAGGTAATCGATAATATAAAATTCCACATTCATTTTTGTAAGTGATAAACTCTTGAATAATAATGTCTAATGGATATTTTTTAAGATATTCTTCCAATTCGTTTTCAGAATATATTTTTTTTACGAGCATTCCTCTAAAACCAACATCTGGTTTTGCTATAAGAGGAAATTTTATTTCTGCTTTTTCAATCTTGTTTATAACTGATTTGAATACTTCTTTTGGAGAGATAAAAACTGTTTTAGGTCTATACTTTTCTGGAATTAGTTGAATAGTTTTATACTTAGATTCTGTTCCGTCTCCTGAATTTTTAATGACAGGATTAGTCGCAGTATAAAATACAGGACTTTTGGCTTTGATGGCAAGATAAGTAACATAAGGTATGTTGGGAAGGTAAAACATATATGTAGACCAATATTCCCAATTTGATAATTTGTGAAGAAATTTTTTCCTATTCATTATCAGTAAATAAACCTTTTAAAATATTCTTTATTCCTAGGAACGCAAGTACAATTGCAATTACTGAAATAATAATCCCTAGAACAAGCCAAAGGTAAATGCCATCATTTACAGCCCTGAAGCCGATAGAAATTAGTACAGGACCTAAAAACATCAAGAGAATAGCAATTCCCATGTATTTCATTCCCTTTAAGAGATAATTTGTGTCTTTATTTGCCATGATAATAATTTACAGCATTTCTAACACTTCCGTGCTTTAACAGTAATTTGTTTGCTTGGATTTCATCAATATTTAACTCTTCCATAATCATACGAGTTCCGCGATTAACTAACTTATCATTAGATAATTGCATGTCAACCATTTTATTTCCTTTTACCTTTCCTAGTTGAATCATAGTTGAGGTAGAAATCATATTCAAAATCAGTTTTTGCGCAGTTCCGGCTTTCATTCTCGAACTTCCAGTAACAAATTCTGGACCTACAACACATACAATTGGAAATTGAGCAGTCTTAGCTAAAGGGCTTTCTTCATTCATTGTAATGCAACCTGTAATAATATTGTTTTCATTACATTTTTGAAGCGTAGAAACCACATAAGGAGTCGTTCCTGAAGCAGCAATTCCAATGACAACATCATTATTTGTAATGTTGTTATTCTGTAAATCTTTCCAACCTTGAGTTGTAGAATCTTCAGCATTTTCAACAGCTCTTCTAATTGCATCGTCACCGCCAGCGATTAAGCCAATAACTAAATCATGTGATACACCAAATGTTGGAGGGCATTCCGAAGCGTCCAAAACGCCAAGTCTTCCGCTTGTTCCTGCACCAATATAGAACAGTCTTCCGCCAGTTTCTAATTTTGCAACTATCTGATTTACTAATTTTTCTATAGAAGGAATAACTTTGTCTACTACATTAGCAATCGTTTTATCTTCATTGTTTATATTCGTTAATAATTCATTAACAGTCATCTTTTCAAGATGATTGTAATTAGAAGATTGCTCTGTAGTTTTGGTAAAACTCATAATTCAAATGTACTAAAAAAGCCTCAATAAATTATTGAGGCTTTTTATTTTCTTAATACTGATATTATAGACTGTCAATTATATTATTTAAAGTTTTACTTGGTCGCATGGCAATATCAACTTTGTCAAAACTTGGAGAATAATAACCTTCCATATCAACAGATTTTCCTTGAATACTTATTAATTCATCAACAATTTTCGCTTCATTTTTTTTCAATTCCTGAGCTACTTTTGAGAATTCGTTTTCTAAATCTGAATCTTCATTTTGACTAGCCAATTCTTCAGCCCAATAAAGCGCTAAATAAAAATGACTTCCTCTATTGTCTAATTCATTAACCTTACGAGAAGGAGATTTACCTGTATCCAATAATTTTATGGTTGCCATATCCAAAGCATCAGCCAATAATTGTGCTTTTTTATTGTCATTTTTTTCTGCCAAATGTTCTAATGATACAGCTAAGGCTAAAAACTCACCTAATGAATCCCAACGTAAATGATTTTCTTTAACAAATTGCTGAACATGTTTTGGAGCAGATCCTCCAGCACCAGTTTCAAACAATCCGCCGCCATTCATTAATGGTACTATAGAAAGCATCTTTGCGCTAGTTCCTAATTCTAAAATAGGGAAGAGGTCTGTGTTGTAATCTCTAAGTACATTTCCTGTAACTGAAATCGTGTCTTTTCCTTCTATGATTCTATCTAATGAAAATTGCGTAGCCTCTTCTGGTGATAAAATTCTGATATCCAAACCATTTGTATCGTGTGTTGGTAAGTATGTGTTTACTTTTTTGATTAACTCTGCATCATGTGCTCTATTTTTATCTAGCCAAAAAACTGCAGGAGTATTTGATGCCTTTGCTCTATTTACAGCAAGTTTTACCCAATCTTGAATTGGTAAATCTTTTGCTTGACACATTCTCCAAATATCACCTTCCTCAACATTATGCTCAGTTAAAGTATTGTTATTTAGATCAGTTACACGTACAATACCATCAGAAGAAATTTCAAATGTTTTGTCGTGCGATCCATATTCTTCAGCCTTTTGTGCCATCAATCCAACATTTGATACAGATCCCATTGTTGTAGGGTCAAACGCACCGTTTTTCTTACAAAAATCTATTGTTGCTTGATAAATTCCAGCATATGAACTATCAGGAATTACTGCTTTTGTATCTTGTTGCTTTCCGTCACTATTCCACATTTGACCAGAAGTACGAATCATTGCAGGCATTGATGCGTCAATGATTACATCACTTGGTACGTGCAAGTTTGTGATTCCTTTATCAGAATCTACCATTGCAAGTGCAGGACCATTTTCTATACATTTTTGAATATCAGCCTCAATTTCTGCTTTTTTGTCGTTTGGTAAATCTTTGATTTGGTTTAATAAATTTCCTAATCCATTATTTACGTTTACACCAACTTCACTTAAGATTGCTCCATGCTTTTCAAAAACATCTTTGAAGAATATTTTCACAACATGACCAAATATAATTGGATCAGAAACTTTCATCATTGTTGCTTTCATGTGCAATGAAAACAAGATTCCTTTTGCTTTTGCGTCAGCTATTTCTTTTTCGATAAATGAAATCAACGCTTTTTTACTCATTAGTGTTGCATCAATAATTTCACCTTCTAACAATGTTAAATTGTCTTTTAATAGTGTTTTTGTACCGTCATTAGCGATATGCTCAATTTTTGCAGTAGTTGCATTAGGAGTGGTAACAGATTTCTCGTTTGAAAAGAAATCACCATTTCCCATTGTTGCAACATGTGTTTTAGAATCTGCACTCCATTTACCCATAGAGTGTGGATTTTTCCGTGCATAATTTTTTACAGGTTTTGGTGCTCTACGATCAGAATTACCTTCTCTTAATACAGGATTTACAGCAGATCCCATTACTTTTGAAAAACGTGCTTTTAATTCTTTTTCCTCATCCGTTTTAAATTCTTCTGGATAACTTGGAATATCAAAACCATCTGATTGTAATTCAGCAATGGTTGCTTTTAATTGTGGTAAAGAAGCACTAATATTTGGAAGTTTGATGATATTTGCATCCGGACTTTTTGCTAGAACGCCTAATTCTGCTAATGCATCACTTTCTTTTTGACTTTCTGTTAAATTTTCTGGAAAGTTTGCTAAGATTCTTGCAGCTAGCGAAATATTTTTTGTTTCAACTGTAATATTAGCAGACTTTGTATACGCTTTTACTATTGGCAACCAAGAATGTGTTGCTAAAGCAGGTGCTTCATCAGTAAAAGTGTATGTTATATTTGATTTTTTTGTCATTTTGTAATGATTTTTTGGCTGGAAGCAAATTTACACATTATTAGTGAAATTATAAGTGGTTAATTGCTATTAATTAAGTGTTTTTTTGCTAAAATGGCAATCTAGATTGAAAGTTAAAGCATATAAAAACAAAAGCCATAATAACGATTGCTCGAGTATTATGGCTTTTTGCTGGAGTCAATTTCTAATAAACTGTAATAATAGTTATATCACCACTTGTTGAATTTTTCTATCTACTTTCATAATTACTTAGTTTCTTATTTCCATTTTTTGCAAAACTTCTTTAAGTCTTTTTTAATTACTACTTCAATGTTGATTTTCTCTAAACAACTTCTTACTAGTTATCTTCTCCGTCAAAATAATTGCTAAAACTTTGTTGTAACCTTAAAGTTTACTCGTTTTAAGCAGTTCTTTTAACTGTATTTTTCAAATTCATATATTCTTTTTGTATGCTAAATACTTTGTAGATTATACTTCTAGTAAATTTGAAAAATGAATGTTCATGAACATTAAAAATAATGTTGGAATAAATTCCGCTCTTATTTCTTATACAAAGATAAATGAACTTGTAATAATTTTCCAAAAAAATAACATCCTAGTTTTCAACAAGATATAAACCGAAGTTTTAAACAATTGTTAATAACGAAAAAGTCCTAATTTGAATAAACAAATTAGGACTTTTTATAAGTTGTAGTGAAGAATTATTTTCTTCTAACTTCTTTGATTCTTGCTTTTTTACCTGTAAGACCTCTAAAGTAATAGATACGTGCTCTTCTTACTTGTCCGGCTTTATTGATTTCAATTTTTTGAATTGCTGGTAAGTTTACTGGGAATATACGTTCAACTCCAACTGTACCAGACATTTTTCTGATAGTGAAAGTTTCTGAACTACCAGAACCTTTACGTTGAATTACAACACCTCTAAAGAACTGTGTACGTGTTTTATCTCCCTCTTTAATTTCGAAATAAACAGTGATTGTATCTCCTGCTGAAAAATCAGGAAAATCTTTTCTTGTAACAAACTCGTCTTGAACGAACTTTACTAAATCTGCCATTGTTTTGTTTTTTATTGATTTTCTAGAAAGCAACATTCACGATTCTCGTCAGAGGTTGTTTTTAGAGTGTGCAAATGTATAAAAATATTTTTTATTGAAGTGTGATAATTTAATTATTTTTTCTTCATCAATTTTCAATCTTCCAACAAGTCTGGACGGATATTTTCTGTATGCTCCATTGCTTTTTCAGAACGCCATTCATCAATCTTTGGAAAATTACCTGAAAGTAATATCTCAGGGACTTTCATCCCTTTGTATTCAGCTGGTCTTGTGTAAACTGGTGGAGATAATAAATTGTCTTGAAAAGAATCTGTTAATGCAGATTGCTCATCACCTATAACTCCTGGAATTAACCGAATAATTGAATCGCATAAGACAGCAGCTGCCAATTCACCACCACTCAAAACATAATCTCCTATTGATATTTCTTTGGTTATATATTTATCTCTCACACGTTGATCAACACCTTTATAATGACCTGTAAGGATGATAATATTTTCGGCAAGTGATAAAGTGTTTGCAGTTTTTTGGTTCAACGTTTTTGCGTCTGGAGTCATATAAATAACTTCATCATACTCGCGTTGTGCTTTTAATTCTGATATGCAAGTATCAATTGGCTCAATCATCAAGACCATTCCTGCGCCTCCGCCAAACTGATAATCGTCAATTTTACCATATTTATTAAGAGCGTATTTTCTTAAATCATGAAAATGCACTTCAGCCAAACCTTTGTCAATTCCACGTTTTATGATGGAATGTTCAAACGGACTTTTAATTAATTCTGGTGAAACAGTTATGATATCTATTCGCATACTACAAAGATAGTATTTTTCTAAGTTACGCCATTACAGACGCTTTCTTAGATTTTCTGTACAAGAATGAATTGAATACATTTCTTTTTCCGAAGTTGCTGATTGATTTACTATTCAAAAACTTAAGAAACAGTTTGCGATTTACTCCAAAATATTCATAGGTATTACCATCTGCAAAAGTAACTTCTAAAAGCATGCTCTTATGGTGGTAATCTACTACTTGAGATTGAATGGTAACAGAATTATATTCTTCTAAGTTACTTTCTTTGGTTTGCGGAGCGATACTCACTAGAAAATGGTAGCCATCAATAATAACTTGACTTTTAATTTCAGCTTCTTCCTTTTTCTCTAAATCTTGAAATTTATCTGGATGCCAAGTTTTTACTAAGCCTCTATACGTAGTTTTAAGTTCTTTAAGATCGATTGCTCCATCAACATTAAACATCTTTTTGTATTCGTTTACTCTTTTCATTTGTACCTTTTTCAAATTGAGGTGCAAATCTATTGATATTAAATGAGATAGCGGTTAATTTTTGAATGTAGTTTAATGTTATTTTATAGATGGAATTTTGAGGTTACGCTTATCG
>CALIIP010000167.1 GCA_938018045.1 uncultured Flavobacteriaceae bacterium | reverse complement strand
AGATATAAACTTTATTGTTGAGATTGATGAGCAAACAGGATTTAAAGAAACTATAATTACAGAATCTAAAAACAAGAAAATTATACCTACTTTATTAATTGAAGGTAAAGGTGGAGAAGTTTTAAGATCTTATAGTATGCCAGTTGGAGCACACTTAATTGTTGAAGATGGTGCTAAGATTAAAACAGGTCAGACGTTAGTTAAAATTCCTCGTAAATCTGGTAAAGCAGGTGATATTACAGGAGGTTTACCACGTGTAACTGAATTGTTTGAAGCACGTAACCCATCTAATCCAGCAGTAGTAACTGCAATTGATGGAGTTGTATCATTCGGTAAAATCAAAAGAGGAAATAGAGAGATTATTGTTGAGTCTAAATATGGTGATATTAAGAAATACCTAGTTAAATTATCAAGTCAAATTCTTGTACAAGAAAATGATTTCGTAAAAGCAGGTATGGCACTTTCTGATGGAGCAACAACTCCAAAAGATATTTTAGATATCATGGGCCCAACAGCTGTTCAAGAATTCTTAGTAAATGAAATTCAAGAAGTATATAGACTGCAAGGTGTAAAGATTAATGATAAACACTTTGAGGTTGTAGTACGTCAGATGATGCGTAAAGTACGTATTATTGATTCTGGTGATACGTTGTTCCTTGAAAACGAATTGGTTCATAAAGCTGATTTCTTAGAAGAGAATGATAAGACTTACGGAATGAAAATTGTTGAAGAAGCTGGAGACTCTGAAAACTTAAAAGAAGGACAAATGATAAGTCCACGTCAATTAAGAGATGAGAATTCATTACTTCGTAGAAACGATAAAGCATTGGTTGTTGCACGTGATGCAAATCCTGCAACTGCTGAGCAAATCTTGCAAGGAATTACAAGAGCATCGTTACAGACGAAATCATTTATTTCTGCTGCATCGTTCCAAGAAACAACTAAAGTATTGAATGAAGCTGCCGTTAATGGTAAGATTGATACATTAGAAGGATTGAAAGAAAATGTAATTGTAGGTAAGAGAATTCCTGCAGGAACTGGTTTACGCGAATACGATAAAATTATTGTAGGAGCAAGTGAAGATATGGAATAATTAAGTTTATATTTTAATTGATGGCTGAACAGAAACAACAGAAAGAAGGTAAATTAAATATTGAATTGGATGAAAAAACTGCGGAAGGAACATACTCCAACTTAGCAATTATCAACCATTCGGTATCAGAATTTATTGTAGATTTTATTAGTATTATGCCAGGAGCGCCAAAAGCAAAAGTGAAATCAAGAATCGTCTTGACACCACAACATGCTAAGAGGCTAGCAAAAGCATTGGCTGATAATGTCAAGAAGTTTGAAAAAGTTCACGGAGAAATTAAATCATATGAACAGCAACCTCCAATTCCAATTAATTTTGGGCCAACTGGAGAAGCATAAAAATAAAAGCGTTTAACGAAAGTTGAACGCTTTTTTTATACCTTTACTTTTTAAATGCTAAACTACATGGAAGAAAGAATTAAAACCTACGAAGAGTTTTACAAATATTACTTGTCTGAACATCAAAATACAACAAGTAGATTGCTACACGTTATAGGAACAACAATAGTAATAGCCTTAACAATTACCGCAATCTATCATCGCAATTTTAAATTGTTATTGTTGGTTCCTGTTGCTGGATATGGATTTGCTTGGGTTGGACATTTCTTTTTTGAGAAAAATAAACCAGCGACTTTTAAATATCCTTTGTGGAGTTTAAAGTCTGATTTTAAAATGTACTTTGATATCTTATCAGGAAAAATAAATATAAATAGTAATAACGATCCAAAATAAAAACAAATGAACAAATCAATTTTTAAAACAATGCTAGTTTTGTGTGCTATTACTGCATTCATCTCTTGTAAAAAAGAAGAAGTAAAAGTATATACTGATGCTGAGGTTGCCGCAGAATCTAAAAAAGTAAATGATTTTTTTCAAAAAAGTTTTGACGCAAGTGTAGATTTGTATCCAGAATTTCAAACAAGACTTGGAATTAAAAAAGATTTTGGAAAATTGAATGACAATTCTCCGGCATTAGATGAAAAAAACCTAGAAACTAGCAAGCAAGAATTGGCTTGGTTAAAAGATTCTGTAAATGTAGATGCACTTTCTAAAGATGCATTGTTAAGTTACAAATTGTTTAAGCAAGGTTTAGAGGATAACATTTATGACTACAAATACAGATTATATAACTATCCTGTAAATCAAATGTTTGGAGCGCAATCTGGAAAACCAGCATTTATGATTAATATGCATAGAGTAGATAGTGTTGCAGATGCTGAGGCTTATATATCTAGATTAAATGGGTTCAATAAATTTTTCACACAGTTAGTTGAGAATTTAAAAGCACGTGAAGAAGCAGGAATTGTACCACCAAAATTTGTGTATGATAAAGTAATTCAAGATTCAGAGAATATCTTGGTTGGTCAACCATTTGATACATCAAATAAGGAAAGTGCTTTATTAAAAGATTTTTTGATGAAAGTAAACAAATTAGATGCAGATGCTAAGACAAAATCTAGTTTAGAAACTTCTGCAAGAGAAGCACTTATAACATCAGTAAAACCTGCATATAATGCATTGATTTCATTTATGAAAGGGCAGAAAGAAAGAGCAAACTCTGATCATGGAGCATGGAAGTTTCCTGACGGAAAAGCATTCTTTAACAATGCGTTGAAAAGAACTACAACTACAGATTTAACTGCAGATGAAATTCACCAAATAGGTTTGGATGAAGTATCAAGAATTCATGGAGAAATGGATGCTATTCGTGAGAAAGTGAAATTTGAAGGAACTTTACAAGAGTTTTTTGAATTTATGAAAACAGACAAACAATTTTATTACAGTCCAGATCAAGCAGGAAAAGATGCCTATTTAAAAGAAGCAGTCCATTTGATAGATTCTATGAAAACAAGATTGGATGAGATATTTATTACAAAGCCTAAAGCAGATATTAAAGTAAAAGCAGTTGAGGCATTTAGAGAGCAATCTGCTGGAAAAGCATTTTATAATAGTCCTGCGGCAGATGGATCTAGACCAGGAATTTATTATGCAAATTTATATGACATGGAATCTATGCCAACTTATCAAATGGAGGCATTGGCATACCATGAAGGTATTCCAGGACATCACATGCAATTGGCAATTCAGCAAGAATTAGAAGAAATTCCTATGTTTAGAAAACATGGAGGTTATACAGCATATATAGAAGGTTGGGGATTGTACTCTGAATTTATTCCAAAGGAAATGGGCTTTTATGCAGATCCTTATTCAGATTTTGGTCGTTTAGCGATGGAATTATGGAGAGCATGTCGTTTGGTTGTAGATACAGGAATTCACACGAAGAAATGGACGCGTGAAGAAGGAATTAAATATTATACCGACAATACGCCTAATGCTGAGTTAGACGCAGTTAAAATGGT
>CALIIP010000166.1 GCA_938018045.1 uncultured Flavobacteriaceae bacterium | reverse complement strand
ATAATGATAAATTTGAAATTAGAGGTATTGAAATCTCAGCAAATCATTTAAAAAGTATAAAAGAAGGTATGGTTACAGCAACGGCAAGACCAATTCATAAAGGAAGAACAACTCATCTTTGGGAGATAAAAATCACTGATAGAGATGATAATTTGATTTCTTTATGCAAACTCACGAATATTATACTTCCAAAAAAATAATTGATAGTGAAAGAATTAAAGGAAAGAATTACAAAATCATTGGAAGATAAACTTCCGTTTGTAATTTTCAGAAAACCAAATGCTGATTCTAGCGAAGCGGTTTTTCAGCGAGATGCTAAAACGCATTTCACTTCTGATTTTTCTGAAAATGGATTTGTATTTGCACCTTTTAATTCGGATAAAGAAACATTATTTATTCCCTTTTCAACTGCTGATAATTTTTCATTTACTACAGATGAAATTACACAAGCA
This sequence comes from uncultured Flavobacteriaceae bacterium, assembly GCA_938018045.1. Taxonomy (GTDB): domain Bacteria; phylum Bacteroidota; class Bacteroidia; order Flavobacteriales; family Flavobacteriaceae; genus Urechidicola. Next base: position 16,543 of record CALIIP010000166.1, on the reverse strand, counting down.
TCTATATCAAAAATTAAGAGCAACTCATCAGAAATAGAAAAACAACAACACGAAAAATTGGTTCAAAAAGGAATTGATTTTATCAATGCTTCAGAAACAGATAAGGTTGTTTTATCTCGTAAAGAAAACATCGAAGTTGAAGGTTGTGATGTCTTTGAAATCTATAAAAAATTAGTTTCAAATTATACAACAGCATATGTGTATTGTTGGTTTCATCCAGTTTCTGGGCTTTGGATGGGAGCAACACCAGAATTATTAATATCTTCTGACAATCAAGAGTTTAAAATATCAGCATTGGCCTCTACACAAGAGTATAAAGGGACTTTGGATGTTAATTGGAATAAAAAAGAAAAGCAAGAACATCAATTTGTGATAGATTATATTGTCTCTCAATTGGCAAATTATAAATTGAAAATTTCAAAGACACATACTGTAAAAGCAGGAAATTTATTACATCTTCGTGCTGATATTTCAGGAGTAATTAACGCCTCAGATTTCGACCTTTCAAGGTTGATTGAAACATTACATCCAACTCCTGCAACATGTGGATTACCAAAAGAATCTGCAAAGGGTTTTATCTTAGATAACGAACATTATAATCGTGAATATTATACAGGATTTTTAGGCGAAGTAAATAATACAACAGTTGATTTATTTGTAAATTTACGATGCATGAAAATAGACTTAGACATGCAAAATGTTTCACTATATATTGGCGGCGGAATCACACGAGGTAGCATCGCAACAAAAGAATGGGAAGAAACAGTTGCGAAGTCTAAAGTGATGAAAAAAGTATTGTAGTTTTCTTATAACTTCATCAATCGTTTCAAATCCTTCTTGTTATTAACTACGTTGAATCTTCGATTTCCTGCGAAGACAGGAATCTCATTATTTAAACCAATCTTTTGATAAGTCATTCCAATTTGGATTATCTTCAAGAATTAAATTTATCTTCCATTGTCTTTTCCACTTTTTCATGTTTTTTTCTCTTTTTATAGCATCATTTATATATTGAAAAACTTCACTATAAATCAATTTATCTAAATTATATGTTGAAGAAAAACCCTTAACCAACTTGTTTTTATGTTCAAACATTCTTCTTTCTAAATCATTTGTAACACCAATATATAATACACCATCTTTTGTGTTTGTTATTATGTAAAGATAGTATTGGTGATTTGTTTTGAACATTTTCTGTTATTTTTTGAGATTCCTGCCTTCGCAGGAATGACAACATATCTTTTTTGTTTTTAATTCCTATACTGTCATTCCTGCGAAGGCAGGAATCTCATTCGAGAAAAGTATTCTAAAAAAAAGGAAATATCAGTGCAAAGTTAATTTCAGATTACAACTTCATCAATCGTTTCAAATCCTTTTCAGAAATCACCAGCAATTTACTTTTCACCAATCTTGGAAGTAATAATTGCCAATTGGTATCTTCTTTAAATATCGATTTTAAAATAGGCGATGCTTTGTCAAACTCTTTGTTGTTTAGTAAGTTCACAGCATACCAATATTTCATTTCAAGATTCTCTGGAAATAGGTTTTGTGCCTGTAAGTATAAATGTTCCGCTTCTTTAGAATCACCATCTTCCATTGCAAGATCACCTTTATTCATATAGTCATATGCTTTGTGAATCTTCATTAAGCGTTCTAATTCTTCTAACGGATTTTCATGATCTTCTACTCGTAAATCCATTAAACGGTCTTCCCAAGAATTTCCTGTAGCAGTTCCGCTAACAATTAATATTGCTGCAGATTGTTTTCCTCTGATATCTCCCTTCTCATTTTCTGCTGCTTTCAAACTTGCTAAGATGCGTTCAGCAAGAGTTCCTTTAGTAGTTTCAAAAGCAGTAGCCATTGCGTCCCAAACTGTGTTGTTGAGCATCATATTTGCTTGCACCGAAAAGTTTTTACCTTGTCTGTCTCCAGCCATATCAATACAATCACTTCCTGTATGTGCAGCAACTTCTCCTTTGGCATTTAACATTCCAACTTGACGATACATTTGTCCGCTATCATTTTGTGTCAAAGCGTCTAAAGCTTGTTGTGCAGACAATCCTTGTTTCATGAGAGCCAATCCTTTTGGACCATACATAGGATTCACGAGCGATTGTGTTGCCACAACACCAACTCCAGCTTCGCCGTAAGCAACAGTTGTACCAACAGAAAACCAATGCGATTGTACTGCAACTCCCATTTCTCCAGTTACCGAATCACGTGCAACGATAGAGTAGGTGTGTGTAAAAGGTTCTGACTTTTTATAAGATTGACTGTATATAGTTTGTACAAGGAAGATGCTTAAAAGTAAAAGTGCTTTTTTCATGTGTTTCATATTTATCGTTTCAAATATACAAATTGAATTGTTAATTACTTTCCTTAACTTTGTATTCATAAACATATGAGTCAAATAATAAAAACATCAGAACCTGAATGGTTTGAAACTACTTTAAAGCAGTATTCATCAAAAAATGAATTTATATTTATTGATGATGCTCAACTAGGTTTGACAAAAACAGATTTAAAATCTGCGGTAAGTCTGATAAAAGCATCAAAATCTAAAGGTAAAAAAACAGTAAAAACCATTACATCTGTTTTAGTAGGTCTTGGTTTGTCTTCTTCAGGAATCTGGATTGTTATATTAGCAATTGCAGATCCAGAGCCTACAACAAAATTAGGGCTTCTAATTACTGGAGGTTTTATTCTTGCTATCACAGGAGGTTACGGAACTTTAAGGGCTTTAGGAGTTAATTTTACAGTTACAGCTCGAAAAGGAGATTATTCTTTTGAGATAAAACCTGAATAGAATTCACACGTAATACCTCAAATTCTTTCCGTATCTTTGCAGTCGAATAAGAAAACTCGAATGCCACAGTATCCCAAAAAAGAATTAGCACAAATAGTCATTGCATCTTGCGTAGCAAATGCAATTGAGCACGTTGTTATTTCTCCAGGATCTCGAAATGCACCTTTAACCATTGGTTTTACACATCACACAGCAATAAAAACGTATAGTATTGTAGATGAGCGTTGTGCAGCATTTTTTGCCTTAGGTTTGGCGCAACAATTGCAAAAACCAGTTGCAGTTGTCTGTACTTCTGGTTCGGCATTGTTAAATTATTATCCTGCAGTTGCAGAGGCTTTTTATAGCGATATTCCTTTGGTAGTGATTTCTGCAGATAGACCTTTTCATTTGATAGATGTTGGTGATGGTCAGACGATACGACAAGAAAATGTTTTTGAGAATCACATTCTTTTTTCTGCAAATTTAACTGCGGATGAGAATCAGAAACAAGAAAATTTAAACTTACTCGAATATGCTTTAAAAGTTGCTAATCTTGAGAAAGGTCCAGTTCATATTAATGTTCCTTTTGATGAGCCTTTGTATGAAACTACAGAGAAGTTTGAAGCGTTAGAAAAAGTAATTTTTGATACTTCAGAAGAGCCAATTCTAGTTGATGAATTACAGCAATATGCTGATATTTGGAATGCATCTGACAAGAAAATGGTATTGGTTGGTTCTAGTTTCCCAGACGAACTATTACAAACACAACTCAATAAAATAGCACAAGACAAATCAGTTATTGTTATGACTGAAACGAGTTCAAACGTATATAATTATAAGTTTATAAACAGTATAGATAAAACTATTTTTCCTTTAACAGATAAGGAGTTAGAAACTTTAAAGCCAGAAATTTTATTGACACTTGGCGGAATGATTGTCTCTAAAAAAATAAAACAATATTTGCGTAAGTTTCAGCCAACACATCATTGGCACGTTGATGCAAAAAGAGGTGTAGACACGTATTTTTGTTTAGATAGACATTTTGATATTTCTCCACAATTATTTTTCAGTCAGTTTTTCTTTTTATCCAAAGAGAAAAGTGGGAATTACCAACAAGATTGGTTGGCTATAAAAGAATTACGAACAACCAAACATCAAGAATTTTTGGCTGATTGTCCCTTCTCAGATTTAAAAGCATTTGAATCGGTTTTGGAATCAATTCCGAATGATATACAGTTGCAAGTGAGTAATAGTTCTATAATTAGATACACACAGTTATTTGATATTAATAATTCGCTGTCAGTATTTTGTAATAGAGGTACAAGTGGAATTGACGGAAGTACAAGCACAGCAATAGGAGCATCCGTAGTAAATGAAAATCAGACTGTTTTTGTTACAGGTGATGTTAGTTTTTTCTATGATAGCAATGCCTTGTGGAACAAGCATATCAAAAATGATTTCAGAATTATTCTGATAAATAATAATGGCGGCGGAATTTTTAAAGTAATTCCAGGACCAAAAGATTCAAACGCTTTGGAGTATTTCGAAACACCTCATGATTTAACGGCAGAGCACTTATGTAAAATGTACGGTTTTGAATATAGTACGGCATCAAATTTGAAGGATGTTGATCATTCGTTATCAGATTTCTATTCAGAATCAGAAAAACCAAAATTACTCGAGATTTTCACACCAAGTAATAAGAACGATATAGTATTAAAAGCGTATTTTAAAGCAATAAAATAAAACACATGAAACGAGAGCGTGTTAAAAGCATTGTCATCAAAAGGAATGATTAATAGCGAACACATGTTACCGTTAAAAAACAATAAATAGAAGCACATGAAAGTAGGAGATAAGGTAGATTTAACCATTGGAAGAATATCAAAATTAGGATTTACAGTTTTGATAAACCGCGAAGTAGAAGGGTTGTTATATAAAAACGAATTGTATGTAAAACTTACTGAAGGTGATGAGGTTGTTGGTTATATAAAGAAACTCCGTGATGATGGCGGAATTGATGTGAGTTTGCAACCAATTGGTTTTAAAAAGACCTTGGTAGAAAACGAAATTAAGGTGTTAGATGCGCTTAAAAAATCAGAAGAAGGTTTTCTTCCGTTGCATGATAAATCTTCACCAGACGATATTAAATATCAAATGAATATGAGTAAAAAAGCGTTTAAAAGTGCAATTGGAGGCTTATATAGATTAAAATTGATTGTAATAGAATCTGACGGAATACGCTTAGTACAGCATCAAAATTAGTTTACTTTTTTAGCAACACGTTCAACATTTTTATAGAAAGCATCTGCATCTGAAGGACTTCCTTCAATTTTCATATATCCTTCTTTGTAGGCTTCAAGTGCGCGTTTAAATTTCCCATTCAATTCAAATCCTAATCCGATATAGTAATTTCCTAGAGGAGATTCTGGATATAGTTTAAAAATCATTTCACCAAAATCACGGAGATACTCTCCATTTTCTTTGTCGATGATAATGCCTTCTACTGCGTATATATCTTTTTCTCTCATTTTTAAGTTCGATCCAAATAGATATTCGATATCAACATATTTGTTTTCTAGATATGCAATTGCATCTGGAGGAGAAAGGTCTTTAATTTTTGTGTTAAATTCTTCTTTTGATATTGATGAGTATATATCAAATATAAAAGCAATAGCACTTGAAATTGATTGTCCTATTGATGATACTGTTGTTGCACCAGATAAATCTTCGTATTTAAAATTAAACTTTTCATTTTCTACTGATGATAAGATTGAATTTCCTACTGCAACTCCATCTTGTCTCTTTTGAGACAAGTAATCACCAGAACTTAAATAATAGTAATATGTGTTGTTTTTAACAGTTCCTGCAACTCCTGCAACTGCTGAAGGAATTTCTGGAGCATAATATGGATTTATGTTTATATAAGCATTTACTATATGTTCATCATCAATAAAAAAGTAATTGGTGAAATTCCCTGTAATAGTATTTCCAACAATAGTTTTGAAAGGAGAAATTCGATAATTTTCTTCCATATAATCTAGTAAGTCATTTTTTACAAAATTAAAAAAAGCGGTACTATCTTCTGTAGGACGACTTGTTTCTCTGTCATAAGAACAGTCTTCATATCTCATATCGCCACTCTGTACAATACCAACTATTATTTGTTCTGGCGCTTTTTCTTTCTGAGCAAATAAAACAGAATTCCCTACATAAACATCAAACAAATAATCAGCGTCAAAAACAATAGTTAAAGGATAATCTCTTTCTGTTTCTACTTTATAAGATGCTGGTAGATATATTCTTAAAGAGCGTTCAACTCCTAATTCTTTTGAGTTAATCTTGTGACTAAATGTTTGTTGAGCAAAAGTTGTTGCTGTAAAAAATATGCAAATAGCAATTATAATTTTTTTCATTTTACGAGGAATTTATTTTCTTGAAATTAAAAATCTATGATAATTATATCTTAACAACGGATAATTTTTTAAAATATGATTTAGTTGTGATTAAAATTCAAAACCTAAGCCAAATACAAATTGTCCTCCCTCTTCAGAATTGAATAATGAAAAGTTTAAATTCAGCATATCAGCACCAACAATCCAGAAACCTCCACCATAAGATGTTTTCCAATCTTTAGAGTTTTCGTTATCAAGCCAAACTCTTCCGTAGTCAAAACCTCCAAATAGACCAACTTGTATAGGGATAAGTCTGGTTTTTACTTTCTTTAAATTAAAACGGACATCTGTCATTTGATAAAATGATTGATTCCCTATAAATCGTTGTCTTCTATAACCTCTAAGTCCGTCTTTTCCGCCAATACTTGCAGCGTTATAAAAAGCAAAGTTATCTCCAAGAATTATATTTCCCTTCAACTTGGTAGCCAAAACCACTTTACCATTAGCCGAAAGTTTATGGTCTATACTTAGTGTTGGTTTTATTGATAATTGGTTTTCATCTGAATTGTCTAAGTTTGTTTGCCAATGTGTATCAAGAGATGCACTCATTCCCATAGTTGGAAACGCTATATTGTCATAATTTTCGTAATGATATAAAGCATTAATTCCTAAATAATCTTGTCGCTTTTCTGTTTGATTTTGTATTGTACTGATAAAGCGTCCTGCAGATTTTTCAACATCTCTACCTTCATAAGTAGCACCAATTTTAAATTCTCCACCCATTCTTCCTTTCCATTTTAGTGATGGCCTTAAAGAATATGTAGTCATTTTAACTCTGTGAAAATCTTCTCCAAATTCTTCTTCACTATTATTGGTGTTATTACCTAATCCAAAGTAGTTTATACTATAATTTGGACTAGTGATTTGACTTTCAACAAGAAAATTCCATTTGTTAAAAATATTTGCAGTCTCAAATGAATATTCTACATCAAAACTACTAGTAGCAAAATAGTATGCAGCTTTTAATCGATGTTGTCTTGTAAAAGGATTTCTTTCAAAGCCATAAACGGTATATGTATTTTTAATTCCAACCTTAAAACCATCATCAGGATTTGAACCTAATATTGGGTTTAATTGATTTAAACTGTGTTTTAATTTTATGTAATTATAAGTATTTGCCTCATAATTATTAAATAGTTTACGTTTCCCTTTGTTGGTTTTAAAGGTGCTCTTTTTGGTCTTGTAATCATAAACGGTTACTCTTTTTCCACTTTCTATAATATAGGTATCATTGTTTTGACCACCAATAAGACGTATAGGAATTACATTGCTATTAACACCAATAACTTCAAACACATCTTCATCATCAAGGCCATAAATCCAAATTTCTTTAGTTTCGTTCTTTGTATACGTTTTTTCTGATGTCAAAGTTCCTTTTTCACCTTTTTTAATGTTGTATGTTTTTATTGATGTTACACCATTTGGCAAGCGCTCTATTTCAAACCAATTATCTTTGTCTGTACCTTTAACAACAACAAATTCGGCCAAAATGTTGTAATAATCTTTAGCAATTTCAGGCAAGTTTGTTAGTCTGTTTTTTAATATGTTTTTAATTTCTAATGTTGTTTCGTCAATTACTTCTTTCGGAAGTCCGTTAAATGCATTATCAATAACTTCACTTGTTAGATTTTTTTGAAGAAATTCAACTTGTGCTTCCCACTTTTTAAAATTAGAATGATTCAATATTGCCATATCTAAAGGATAAGGCGATGTGTTAAATGTTTTTACATCATAAATATCATCACTATATTTTTGCATTTTTCTAAGTCCAGGAACTAACTTTGTTAGCGCATCGAACAGTTTACCATCAAGTTTAGAAAATGCTTGATCTCTGTCTCTTGGTATAGGTCTGTAGACTCTTTTATTACCATCTTTAAATTCTGCCCATCTCCACTGATCTTGGTGTCTGTCCCAATCACCAATTGTCATATCAAACAATCTTGCCCTTATATATGCATCTTCATCAATAGTATAGTCATCAGATTTCCGAAGTTTTTTTAACATATCACCAGTACTGATTAATTCATCAGAATATCCAAAACTTTTTTCACCTCCATGGCCAGAAGTTGTTCTTTCCTCTATCATGTATAATTCATCTCCAAAATCTTCATTAAAGTGTTTTAATGCATTTTGTTTTGGTATATAGTATAATGTTGGATTTGTATGAAAGATATCAACAGCATCTGCCAAATCACCAATAATAAAAGGAGTGTAAGGGTGTGCTGATGTGTAAAAATCTAATAAAAATTCTTCAGTAAAGGTATCATCAAATTCACCATCTACAGACTGTTCTAGAAATGCTGCTGCTTGAATAAATTGCGTTGCACTTTTTCGTAATGCACGCATCACATACTCTTTACCGTCTTTAGTTTTCATTCTCAAAGAGCGAGATTGAAATCCTCCACCTTTTCTAAGAGGAGTTAAACCTCCAAAAAGAGTATCTAGAAGAACCGTTGGTGCAGAAACTTTCGTGTCATAGTATTTTCTATAATGCTCACCGAAAAAAGATGTATATGAATCACTTTTTTTATTTTCTTCAGAAGTATATATTGATGCTTCAACAGTTTTAGGGAAATTAGAAGTGTATGTGTATTCTTTTTCTGAAGTGTTTGGTGAAAAGACTTCTGTAGAAAAAAGTAATTCCTGATTTCCATCTTTAGCATCGAAGTATGACACTTGAGACGATCCGTTTTTATAAACTTCTAACTTAGCATAACCAAGACCTCCATAAGAAAAAACGCTTCCATTTGTGTGTTTTACAGCAGAAGCTTTCGATCCAGAACCACTTACAATTTGAGGGATATCGTTTTTGATAAGGTATTGAAGACTGTGCTCATGACCTGAGACAAAAATTACTTTATCGTTTTTTTGCGAAATAGTAACAATACGATTTTTAAGAGTTCTATAAAGTGAATTTTGTAAATCTTGAGGAGAACTACCACCAGTTTTACGAAGTAGATTAATAACACTTCCAATAACAGGTAATGGAACGTTATTATTTGCAGGAAATAATTCTTGCTTTAAAGAGAATTGACCGCCATGAGGACCATTTGTAAACATTGGGTGATGCATTGCTATAATAGCAGTCTTACCTTCAGTTTTCTTTATCAAACTTTGAAATTCTGCAAAAAATTCAGTTCTTGATTTTATATCACAATTATCATTCATTGTTGGGTTTTTATCCCAATTTTCAAGATACCATTGTGTGTCAACAATGATGAGTACTAGTTCATCTGAAAGGTCTATTTTTTTTAACGGACAGCCATCTTTTGGTAAAAAAGCATTTTTGTCGTTTAGTTTTTCTTTGATATAATCTGCTTCACGCTCCAAACCTTTAATTCCGTCGTTATAATAATCATGATTTCCTGGAATAAATATAGTTTGACCTTTATAATTATTTACTATTTCAATTTGTGCATCTAATCTGTGTTCTGCTAATTTTCTGTTTGGATGATTTTTTTTAGGCAGCCCTTCATCATATATATTATCACCTAAAAACAAAACAGTAGCGTTATCTGAAGAATTTGAAAGTTCTTCCTTTAATGAATTTAAGTGAGTTAAAGAAGTGCCTTCTTTTGCATTTCCTGCATCACCGATAAAATAAAATGTATGATCAATATCAGTAGTAGTTTTATTATCTGTTGTTTTCCAATCTTTAACTGTGGTATCATATTGTGCATCATAAGTTGCGCAACCATTTAGGAATAAAGCGAAAATGAAAACTAATAATTTAAAAAGATAATTTTGATTCATTAAAGTATAATTAAGTTGTAAATATTCAAAAATACAATAATTTATGTATTTTTGAACACACTTATTTTTATTCTATGTTAGAAAACGATTTTTTTATTGAAGTAAAAAGTTTTATCTCAGGTCTTTATAAAGACAAGCTTGCAGTTCAAGTAGTTTTTCATAATATTGACCATACTATGCAAGTAGTTGAAGCAGCAAATGAAATTGCTATAGCAGAAAATATTTCTGAAAGCGATATAGAAATTCTTTTAATTGCTGCTTGGTTTCACGATGTAGGGTTTGTAGTGGATTATAAAAATCATGAAGAAGAAAGTAAAAAAATAGCAACTGAATATTTAATTGAAAAAGGTTTTTCAAAAGAAATAATTGCAAAAGTGTGTTCTTGTATTGATGCAACTAAAATGCCTCAGGCTCCTAAAAACATATTGGAAAAAATACTTTGCGATGCAGATTTATTTCATTTAGGAAGTGATAACTTTAGTAAAAGAACAAGTTTATTAAGGTCAGAAAGAGAGGAATTGTATAATAAACAAATGACAGATGTTGAATGGCTTGAAGATAATCAACAATTTTTTGCAAGTCATAAATATTTTACAGATTATGCATATCAGAAATTAAATGAGCAGAAAACGGCTAATTGGCTAAAAATTCAAAAAGACTTACAAAAGATATCATTAAAAAAAGAGGAGCAAGATCTTAAAGATAAATTACGACTTGAAGAAGTCAACAGGAAAAAGATTAAGGACAACAGACCAGATAGAGGTATTGAAACAATGTATCGTGTCACATTAAAAAACCATTTAAAGTTAAGTGATATTGCTGATACTAAAGCAAATATTTTACTATCTGTAAGTGCTATTATTTTATCAATTGCCCTTTCTACATTATTTCCAAAATTAGACAAGCCAGATAATTATTATTTAATTTATCCAACATTGTTCTTCTTGTTAACAACATTGACTACAATGATTTTCTCTATATTATCTACACGTCCTAACGTTACTTCTGGAAAATTCACTAAAGAAGATGTGAAAAATAAAAAAGTTAATTTATTATTCTTCGGAAACTTTCATAAAATGACATTTAATGATTTTGAAGAAGGCATGCTTGATGTTATGGATGATCGTGATTATTTATACAAATCGTTAATGAAAGATTTGTATTTCTTAGGTCTTGTATTGGATAAAAAATATAAGATTTTAAGAACAGCTTATACTATCTTTATGATTGGTATAATAATCTCTGTAGTTAGTTTTGTTATTGCTTTTTTATTGATGCAAAAGTCTGGAGCAATAGTCTAATTTAAAGACTCGTTTTTTATAACATTCATCAAATCATTCATAGTGATTCTTTCTTCACTAGTATTATTATAATTTACGGCAACACGCAAGGCTTTTAAACCTGTGACTCCTTGTAAATCTTCAAGATCTAATTTTTCTATTTCAGACAGCAAATAATTTTTTGACTGTAAGTATTTAATATATTTAATATATTCAAAGGCATCTTTATCTTGTGAATAAACGATCGCAATTTTACCTGGAATAGTCAAACGCTCAGTAGTGCCTTTAATATGTGCTTTATCAATCCGTTTTTTAATAATTTCATAACGAATATTATAAGCACCATCAACATCAAACTGTTTTTCATCCATACGGAACTTAATAGCCATAGGATTACTGTGAACAAGTATCAAAGATGCGACACGTAATTCATGTTGCATTTTTCCAATTTGGTCATATGCAACATTTTCCATTTCGCACATTAAACGCAATTGCCATAAGCGAAGGTTGTGTAAATATACATCACTATACGATTTGTTTTTTACCAATGATTTTCCAATATAAATGTTATACTCTACGCCATCTGTTTTATATCTTTCGAAATAGTGAGGGAACATTGCTTGTGCTTCTTCTTGTTTTTTATCAATATAAGAAGCCAATTTATCGTTCAATAACATAACGCTATCTTCATACTCTTTTCGCTTTTCATAAACGACCATAAGATCAGTGTCCAATCGATTCATATATACATCTACAAAATTGTATAAGTCAGAATTGATTTGTTTTATATGATTAAAAACTGGATAAATATCTCGTTTTAAAAAGTCTAAAATTCCAATTTCATCTCCTGCATCTAAGCCTTCTTTTACGTGATTTAAATATTCATTCACTCGAAACATTAATTCATCATAAATTGGCAATTTTTCATATGTACAAGCCTCATTTAACACATTAATAGCCAGTGAAAGTTGTGTAGTTAAATCTTCTTGAATAGCATTATTTCTTGCCATAGAAGAGCCTTTGATGTCAGATTGTCCGAATAAAGGATACACATCATTAAAAACAATTTCGTCTAGCTTGATGTTTTCTACATTGTGTAACAATTCTTTTTGGTATTTTTCTGCTGCTTCATAAAAACGCCATTTTACTGTTGGATGAATTGAAGTATAATTTTCTTGAATAGTCGCTTCGAGGATATTCATATAGTCTTCTGAACTTCTTTCTACAGCAGATTTAAAAACTGGTAAGATGTCAATTAATTTACTTTGATTGACAGAGTTCAATTCATAAGGTCTAGGCGATGCAATTTCTAAGATTGCCAAATTATGGTCTTCAGACGGTTTTATAGGTAATAAAAGAAGGCTTCCTATATTGTTTTCTTTTAACTGTTTGGAAAAAAGATTTTGATGTGTTGCATTTCCATAGTTTTCAGTATTTGAAATAGCAACAGTTTCATTTTTTTCAAACACATTTGTAATAATATGTTTGCAGAAATATGAGTCTGTTGAGCAATTGACATTATCTTGTGAATCCTTTACAATCAAACTTAATGATTTCATGACTTTGGTTGATTCACTATTTTTGGTATTGTTGTCATAGATAGAATACCCAACTTTTAAATCCTTAATATTAAAAAATTCTCGTAAGTGTTTTTCTAAATCTGGAAGTAACTGATCTCCTCCACGTAAAAGGTCATTACTTATTTTTGACAATATAACGTCATACGTAACATCAAATAGATTCATAATCCCAAAACCTTTGTAATTATAACTATTTGGTGGGAATTTTTCTTTCCACACATCAATATTATCAAAGTTGTCTAATAATATGTGATAATCTTCTTCTGTTATTTTTGGTGCATTTGCAGTTGGTGAGATATCCATAAAATCACCATTAAATGCGGAACGATAATATTTCATTGTATCAGAACTCTTATCTGGAATATCAAAGAAAAAAGGTCTTTTTAAATCAACTTGATAGCCGTAAACAGAACCTAGAATCATCGTACAAGCATATATATACATTAAGTCATCTTCGAAATTTTGAATCATAAACTCATAATCATCACCAGCATTATTTAAAATTTTTTCAAATCGATTTGTGAATTTAAAAGAAGTGAATGAAAATGGTATACTTGCAGCTTTTATTTCATTTTCCAATAATATCTCTGGGAAAAGAGGTTCTAATAATAAATCAATCTGCTCTTTGTATTTTTCTAATAATGAGAAATCACTAAAACCATCAATCAATTCAGGATGTTTTTCAATCTCAGCAATCATTTTAATTGCTGCAGTATGAAAAGGATGACTTTCGAACTCTTTCTGAGCATATTTTTTAAACAAGTCTAAAACCTTCTCAAAACTGATATGTAGTTTTAATGGCAATTCGAGAGTAGCGTCATGGCTAGATTGAACAATTTTCATAATGTTGTAAATTTTTATCAGTGATACTCTTATCAGTCGATAATTATTCTCCAAAATTACTAATTATTTGATAAATCAATTTTTTAGACCATATAAATGATTTATTTTTACCAATATATTTAATAACACATGAAAGAAATCAATTGGCAAGTAGTCAAAGAATTTGAAGATATAACGTACAAAAAATGTGATGGAGTTGCTCGAATTGCATTCAATAGACCAAATGTAAGAAATGCATTTCGTCCCAAAACAACCAAAGAATTATACGAAGCATTTTATGATGCTACAGAAGACACATCAATTGGAGTTGTGCTATTATCTGCAGAAGGACCATCTACCAAAGATGGCGTGTATTCTTTTTGCTCAGGAGGTGATCAAAAGGCAAGAGGAAAGCAAGGGTATGTTGGAGAAGATGGGTATCATCGCTTAAATATTTTAGAGGTACAGCGATTGATTCGTTTTATGCCAAAAGCAGTTATTTGTGTTGTTCCAGGATGGGCAGTTGGGGGCGGACATAGTTTACATGTTGTTTGTGATTTAACATTGGCAAGTAAAGAGCACGCAATTTTTAAACAAACTGATGCTGATGTTACTTCTTTCGATGGAGGATATGGTTCTGCATACTTGGCCAAAATGGTTGGTCAGAAAAAAGCACGTGAAATATTCTTTTTAGGACGAAATTATTCTGCACAAGAGGCTTACGAAATGGGAATGGTAAATGCTGTTATACCTCATGATGAACTAGAAGATACAGCCTTTGAATGGGCACAAGAAATTTTAGAAAAATCACCAATGTCTATCAAGATGTTGAAATTCGCAATGAATTTAACTGATGACGGAATGGTTGGTCAGCAAGTATTTGCAGGTGAAGCTACACGTTTGGCTTATATGACAGACGAGGCTAAAGAAGGGCGAAATGCTTTCTTAGAAAAGCGCAAGCCAAATTTCGAAAAGAAATGGATACCTTAAGATTATGGGAGTATTAATTATTTTTATATTGTTTATGGTCGGAATATTATTCTCTCTCTATTTTATTCCGATGAAGTTGGGTTATCCAAAGGTTGGAAAGTACTTAGTAATAATACTGTCAGTTTTTTTAGTTTTAGTAGTTTTATTTTGGGTATTTCAAGACTCATTTTTCACAAAGAATCAAGCAAGAGGAATATTAGCGAAACAAGGGATTGTTTTAAAAGATGATTTTAAAGTATTGAATAATAAATCCAGATCACCAATGGCAGATTATTATCACAGATTTAGATTAGAAATTTCTGATAACGATAAGAATGCGATTATTGAAGAAATAAAAAATACTGAAGGATTTATAGGTTTAAAAGGAAAAAAAATAGATGTACGTTCAAACTTAAGAGGTTTCAATGTTTTAAAAACAATTCAAAACTTTGAAGTCGAAGATATGTTTGTAAAAGAATACTTTAGACCAAATCATGAAGGAGAACCATCTATTTATAAAAAAATTGAAATAGAAAAAACCTTAAACACAATTGTTTATATTGAGATGCAAGACTAAATAATAGGATGTTGTATAGTTGTTTATGCGTTTAACTGTTTAATTGAAATTAAACGTTAACACTTACACAAATCCACAAATAAACGATTACACAATTTTAAATAAATGAAAATAATCTGTATAGGTCGTAATTACGCAAAACATATAGAAGAACTAGCAAATGAAAGACCAGAAACTCCTGTTGTTTTTTTAAAACCAGATTCTGCAATTCTTCCAAAAAAGATGCCTTTTTTTATTCCACCATTTGCCAATTCGATTCATTACGAAGTAGAGGTTTTGGTGAAGATTAATAAAGTCGGAAAATATATTGACGCAAAATTTGCTCATAAATATTATGACGAGATTGGTCTTGGAATTGATTTTACAGATAGAGAAATGCAATCTAAACTAAAAGAAAAAGGATTGCCTTGGGAAAAAGCAAAAGCCTTTGATGGTAGTGCTGTTGTAGGAGAGTTTTATCCAAAAGAGCAATTTGATTTAGAGAATTTAAATTTTCAGTTAATAAAGAATGATGCAATTGTGCAAGATGGAAACACGAATTCAATGCTTTGGAAAATAGATGAATTGATTGCGTATGTATCACAATACTTCACCTTAAAAAAAGGAGACCTCATTTTTACAGGAACACCTGCAGGAGTTGGTAAAGTAGCATCAAATGATGTTTTAATTGGGATTCTTGAAGATAAGGAAGTGTTTCAAGTAAAAGTGAAATAATTTTAATTAAACTTTAAAACTTGAGCCACTTGGTAATTCAAAAAGTTCTAAGTCAAAGAATGAAACAGATGCAAGAAGGTGATCAAAAACATCAGCCATAACATACTCATAGTTTTTCCAGCGTTTATCACTGCTAAAAGCATAAATTTCTATTGGCACACCTTGAGAAGTTGGAGCAAGTTGTCTCGCCATAATCATCATATCTTTATTAATAGCCGAATGATTTTTTATATATTCCTCTGTATATTTTCTAAAAACACCAATGTTTGTAAGGTTTCTACCATTTAAAAGTAATTCTTTGTTGATATTGTTTTCTTGATTATGAGTGGTGATATCTTTTTGTCTAGAATTAAGGTATTTTGTAATCAATTCTATTTTTGATAATTTATCAATATCCTTTTCTGATAAAAATTGGATACTATCTTGTTTAACAATTAGTGCTCTTTTAATTCTTCTTCCATCAGAATTTGTCATTCCTCTCCAGTTTTTAAACGAATCAGAAATTAAAGCATACGTTGGTATCGTTGTAATGGTTTTATCAAAGTTCTGAACTTTTACAGTTGCTAAATTTATTTCTATGACGTCGCCATCTGCTTCATATTTTTCAA
>CALIIP010000165.1 GCA_938018045.1 uncultured Flavobacteriaceae bacterium | reverse complement strand
ATGGCGTTCCATATTGCTCAACTAATTTTGTTAAGTCGATATTATGAAACAATAAGTTGCCGTTTTCTGTTTGAAATTCCTCTTGTGGGAAATCAAAAGTTTGTTCTATTAAATCTTTGTATTTAGTATTCATTTTAATTTTCAATAAAAATTATAAATAAAAACCGTTATGCTATCTTATAGCAAGGCTTTAAATAACCTGAATTGAAGTAAATACTAAACACGGAGTTCTAGAAACACACCTCTTAATCGAATATTTTGGAGTGTGTTTAATAATAAGTTGGAAGAAACCATAATTCTTTCGTCGTGTTTCTCAAACACATTACAACTTTTTGTCTTCCAAAAAAAGTTACAAACGAAATAAGTGAAATTTAACATTTAACCTATCATAGATAAATCAAATGTAAACTTTTTTTTAATAAATAATAAAATTATTTTATAAAATAAAAAACTCAAGATTCCTCTAGAGTTTTTTATTTAAATTAAGGCTAGTTATCCAGGCAAAAATCCCATTTTTCCCATTTGGTAATCTCGCATCGCTTCCATAATTTCGGTTTGCGTGTTCATCACATATGGTCCATATTGTTTTATTGGCTCGTTTATAGGCTCACCAGATAAAATCAATAACGTGCTTTCTGCCTTTGCTTCAAATTCTATCATGTTTCCATCTTGATTAAAAGTAACCATTTGAGTTGCACCTTTTTTAAGACTTACTTCATCATTTACAACAATTTCACCATCTAACAAATAAATTAAAGAATCATGTGTAGTTGGTAATTCAACTTTCATTTTTCCAGAATTTTTTGTTTTTACTGTAAACACATTAACAGAAGTTTGAGTTTTAATAAATCCTTTTTTATTGTATTGCTCACCTGCAACGACTTTTAAAGTGATGGTTTTATCTTCATTTTCAACAACAAGCATTTCTTCACTTTTTACATGTTGATAATTTGCTTCCATCATTTTATTCTTTGCTGGAAGATTTAACCATAACTGAATTCCCTCTAACTCTCCTCCTTTTTGAACAAACTCTTTTGTTGGTCCTTCTGCATGAATAATTCCTAATCCAGCGGTTGTCCATTGTACATCTCCTGCCTTAACAACACTTTCATTTCCAAGTGAGTCTCTATGTAATTGCTCACCTTTAAAAAGTAATGTAATTGGCTCAAATCCTCTATGTGGATGTGGTCCTAAATCAAACGGATTATTAGTTTCACTTATCGAATAAGGTCCATAATGATGCAATAATATAAATGGATCTACTTGCTCAATTCCTTGTGATGGTATTGGTTGTCTTAATTTTATCGGCCCCATATTTACCATAGGACTCCCTGTTTTTTGCTGTATTGTTTTTAATGTTTTTGTCATAATTTCTACTCTTAATTTATTTTCCGTGGAAAATATTATTGTAATTTTTTTTATCTTATTTTATCTAATAAATCACTTAATATAAGTGCTTCTTTAGTTGTTATATTCTTCATAAAATCAATGTTTGAAGAATTGTCTATTGTGTCTAAAAGTTCTAACCCTTGTTTCATAATTGTAATGTATACAACTCTTCTATCATGATCACATCGCTCTCTTTCTATTAACTTTTTATCGCATAATTTATCCATTAATCGAGTTGCATTTGGTGCACGATCAATCATTCTTTCTTTAACAGTTTGTGCCTTTATCGGTTCTTTAGAACCCCTTAAAATTCGCAAAATATTATATTGCTGTGGCGAAATTCCAAAAGGTTTAAAAAACTCTACTTCATGACTTTGCAACCAATTGGCTGTAAATTTAATATTGATTAAAGCCTTTACCTTATTACTTGAAAATTTAGATTTTATGTCTTTAGAAAGATCTCCCATAAATTATTGTATCCTTAAATTGAATTTTGAAATTTTAAAACCTCAACATTCAATTGTGTTTTAAGTTCTTCATTAATAATATTTCCTTCATTAAAATTATCATAAAAACTTGGAACTGAAAAATCAGCAACTATATTTCCTCCCATATGAGGGAATCCATTTTTAGCTATTGATAAAACTGTTGAACCGCCTCGACCTCCTGGAGAAGTTGCCATTAATATCATTGGAATATTATTCCATAATTTTTGTTCAATTCTTGACATCCAATCAAAAATATTTTTAAATGCTACAGAATAATTTCCATTGTGTTCTGCTAAAGACAAAACAATTCCGTCAGAAGATTTAATTAATTCAAAGAATTTCTTAGCGTGTTCTGGAATTCCGTTTTTAGCTTCTTCATCTACTCCGTAAATTGGCAATTCAAAATCATTCAAATCTAATACAGATACTTCAACATCTTTAACTAAACTCGCAGTATATGCTGCTAACTTTTTATTTATAGATGTCTTACTATTACTTCCTGCAAATGCTATTATTTTTTTCATGTGTATTTTGTATATTATTTTTCTAATTGTCACTTTGTGCCTGCCGCAAGCAGGTTCGGTATTAATCATTGTTTTTGTGGCAATGATTAAAACATGCTCGATTCATTTTTTATTGCTTTTTACTGTAAATGTATGATACTATTAACAATGCTATTGCTGCGATTGAAAAACTTTCTGCTCCATCACTAATCATGTAGTGTGCGAAAAATGCCAATACAAAATCAAAGAAAAACCCTGCATAAGCCCATTCTTTAATTATTTTAAAATTTGGATTCCAAATTGCAAATAAACCTAATAATTTAGCAACTGCTAATGGATAAATTATATATGTTGGATATCCAAAACTGGTAAACATTCCTGCTACTTCTTCATGATTAAAAAAGTACATTCCTGCTGAAAACAACATTAATAATGTTAATAATCCTGTTGCTGCATAAAAAATTATCTTACTTCTATTCATCTTTATTTAGTTTTAAATTCTTGACAAAGATATATTAAAATATTTTATTTTCCAAGGAAAATATTTCTAAGGAAATTAAAATTGATTTTAACTTTAAATTTTAATTATTTGCTTTAATCGAATCGATTTGCTGTTGAAGTTCCTTGATTTTTTTGATATCCTTTTCTACTGTAGAAAGCAAACGAATAGAATCTAACTGAAGTAAACGTTCTTCAAAAAGTAATTTTTCGTTTTTAAAAAATTCATTAGTATTCTCACTAGATTTCCATGCTTCATTAAGTTGCTCATAAACAGTATTATTCCATTTACTCGGATGCTTAACGTCTATCCAAACAACATCACGATATTCACTATCTACGAGTACTAAATCTGGAGTTGCAGAACCATCAAATTGTTGAGCATTTTCATCACTTATAGACGATACAGTTCCCATAAAGAACATACGTTTTCTACCTGCAATGTCTTTTATATAAGGTCTAAACTCAACTGGTGTACTTGCATTCCAATCATACTCTTTACGAGATTCTTTTACTTTTAATGGCATTGCAGAAACACCTGCGTAACCTTGCTTTTTAGCAGAATGATTATAATAATACAATTTATCTGTGCCATCGGCAGGAATGAATACACTGAAACTTAGGTTAGTTCGTGTCTTACCAACTGGCTCTAATCCAAACCA
>CALIIP010000164.1 GCA_938018045.1 uncultured Flavobacteriaceae bacterium | reverse complement strand
ATATTAAAAAAGCCAGCATTTGCTGGCTTTTTTAATGTTTATGAATATCGATTTCGATTAAAATAATCCGTTAATTTGAGCATCAATGCGCTCTATAATTGAAGATAAGTCTTCTGGATTGTCAACAAAATTGAGATTGTCAACATCAATAATCAAAAGTTTTCCTTTGCTGTATTTTGTAATCCAAGCTTCGTAGCGTTCGTTCAATCTGCTTAAATAATCTATTGAAATAGAATTTTCATAGTCACGACCACGTTTGTGAATTTGACCAACCAATGTTTCTATACTTGCGCGTAAATAAATCAATAAATCTGGAGGTGTTACTAACTTTTCCATCAATTCAAAAAGTGATGAATAATTACTAAAATCACGATTTGTCATCAATCCCATTGCGTGAAGATTTGGAGCAAAAATACTTGAGTCTTCATAAATTGTTCTGTCTTGAATGATGTTCTTTCCAGTTTCTCTCAATTCTAATATTTGACGGAAACGGCTATTTAAAAAATATACTTGTAAGTTAAAAGACCAACGTTCCATTTCGCTATAAAAATCATCTAAGTAAGGGTTTTCATCAACCGATTCGTAATGAGGTTCCCATTTATAATGTTTTGCCAATAGTTTTGTAAGAGTCGTTTTTCCTGCGCCAATATTTCCGGCAATTGCTACGTGCATAGTTTTTTATTATAAGTGAGGTTGGTTATAAAATAATTAGAATGCTAAATTAATCATTTTTTTGGTGAATTATAGTATCCGTTAAATTTAAATATTGATTAAAAACTAAAGTCTTTTCTTTTCCAATTAATTTTACAAAATTAAAACCACTTTCCATTTCAATTGGTTCAAAATCAGAAATTATTTGTGAAGAAAATGTAGTTTTCTTTGTTTTGTAATCATACAATTCGAGTTTGTTTTCATCAGTATTGTAAATCCAAAGTGTATTTGTAATGCCTTTTTTTGCAAATGAAATAGTTTTTTGAAAAGGAATTTCTTCAATCAAATTAAGTTGATTGTCTAAAATGATTACTGTGTTGAAATCACCATAAAACATCACAATTTGTTGAGAATTTATAATGTCTACAGACCAAATTTCTCCTAGCGATATGTTTTTGTAAGTTTTAGTTTTTTGATTATTTTTCTTAATCAAAACATCATTAAAAACTTTATATGATGCATTCAAAATATCTATACCAATCGAGTCTGCCTTTTGTTCATTACTTTGAGCAAATGAAGTAGAAAAAAGTATTAAAAACAAAAATTTTAAAAGGGACTGCATGCTTCAAATATAGTAATTTTTTGAAACTAATAAACCATTTTATAGCCAAAACCACGAACATTAATGATTTGAATCGCTTCGTCTTGTTTTAATTTTTTACGAAGTTTTGAGATAAAAACATCCATGCTTCTTGCATTAAAAAAATCATCGTCTCCCCAAAGTTTCTTTAAGATTAATGACCTATCAAGGACTTTGTTTCTATTATTTAATAAATGAAAAAGTAAATGCGCTTCACGATGAGTAAGTTGAACAATTTCATCATTTTCAAACCGAAGTGTTTGTTTTGTAAGACTAAAAGTGTAGTTGTTAATATGAATTACTTCAGTGGTTTTTTGAAGTTTTGTTCTGTTCAATAAGTTATTTATTCTCACAATCAATTCTTCAATGCTAAAAGGTTTTTTTAGATAATCATTTCCGCCAATAGTAAAGCCTTCAACAACATCTTGGCTTTGTGATTTTGCAGTAAGAAATATAATAGGGATTTCATCATTTTCTATTCTTATTTCTTTTGCTAATGTAAATCCATCTTTTTTTGGCATCATCACATCAAGAACAAGTAACTCTGGATTTTCTTCTTTATAAATTTTTAATGCTTCCTCTCCGTTTTCACATAATAAAACATCGAAGTTTCTTGTTTCTAAACTTTCTTTTATTATTTGGCCTAAAGCAGTTTCATCTTCGGCTAAAAGGATCTTAATTTTACTCATTTGGAAGCGAAATTTTAAAGGTTGTTAAATTGTTTTTCAATTCCAAATTGATGTTTCCATTGTGTTTTTCGATGATTTTTTTTGCGTAATATAATCCAATTCCAAAACCCTTAACGTTATGAGTATTTCCTTTAGATACCCTATAAAATTTCTCAAAAATATGTTTTGATTCCTCTTTAGAAAAAGAGTTTCCGTTGTCTGAAATATCAATATAAAAAGTTTTATCTAACTGTTTTAAAGCAACAAAAATGTCATTTCCTCCGTATTTAATTGCATTGTCTATTATGTTATTGATTGCATTTTCAAAATGAAAAACATCAACATTTGCCAAAACTTGAAATTCTGTTTTGTTATATGTAATTTTCTTTTCATCCGACTGTAATCTGAGTTTGTCAACAATAGATTGCACTAGATCAGAAACATCAATTTCATCTTTATTTAAATCTAAGTTATCACTATCTAAGGATGCAGTTTCCAACAATTTTTCTACCATTAGATTCAGTTTCGACAATTGATTGCTAGAAATATCTAGGTAGTTTTTGGTCTTTTCTTTATCATCAATCACGTTGAAATTTTTAATACTTTCTATGGCAACTCCAATTGTAGAAATAGGTGTTTTGAATTCGTGAGTAATATTGCTAATCAAATCATTTTTCACTTCAGCAAGTTGTTTTTGTTTAGAAATTATATGTAGTAAAAATAGTAAACAACCAATAATAATAGCTGAAAGTAAAAGTGATAATAAGATACTACCAAGCATTCTTTTTAGAATTGATGATGTCGAGTTTAGATACCTTAATTCTAAAGTTGAATGTGAATTTACGAAAGGTGAATTTGAAATAATACTATTATATTTATCAGGAAAACCTTCTAAATTATAAACACTAACATTTTTATTTTCAGAGAAAGGATTGTCCTCTAATAATTGTAAACCATACTGAAGACTAATGTTTTTTCTTAACAATTCAATATTTACCAAACTGTCTATTTCATCCAATTTCACCTTCTCTAGGATAAATGAAAATAGAATTTTGGAAGTAAACTGTTTTAAATCAAGCGAGTCAATTTTTCCCTTTAGAAAAGATAATTGATTATGATTAGTAGGATCTATATCTTTTAAAATAATAGGGCCAGGTTTTCCAAAAGTTGGCTGAAGTAAATTTTTCGTAGATTTTACTGGTATAGAATCCTCAGTTTCCTGAATCCAAACATCTGTGGTGTATGTGTTTTTGTTGATATTAAGTTCTACTTCCTTAGAGAATAGTGAATCTGATTTTACAATTGTTACAATATCGTTTTTGGCGATTTTACTAAAATATTTTTCAACAGCATTATCAAAACTCGTTTGTATTTGATTTGTAACTTGCTGTTTATTTACTTCATAATTTTTAATATTCCAATACACTTGTGCAGCAATTGTTGCAACAATTGCAAGCGTTATAAAATAGATGATATTTCTGTATTTCTTTTCAAACATTGGTTCAAATGTAAGGACTTTTTTAACATTTATACGTCGATTAACACTCGTTAACACTCATTAACATTGAGTTATAAAAGTACGCGCTACATTTGTATTTATAAACACAAAAACAATAACAATGAAAAAATTTATTTTAAAAACCCTCATATTGCTTTTTTTAGTGACGCCCCTACTCACAAGAGCGCAAGACTTTCAAGGAAAAGCAATTTATAAGACTCATAGAAAAATGGATATTAAAATGGGAGGCGATAATAATGCAATTTCAGACTCTCAACACGAAATGATGAAAGAACAAATGAAGAAAATGTTTCAAAAAACATTTATTTTAAGTTTTTCTAAAAGCAAATCTATTTATAAAGAAGATGTGAAATTAAATTCACCTAAACCACAAGTTGGTGGTATGCAAGTTATGATTATAGGAGGTGGTGGTGGATCGGATATTTTCTTTAAAGATGTTAATGAGAAGCGTTATGTAAATAAAACTGAAGTAATGGGTAAGCGTTTTTTAATAAAAGATTCAATTCCAGATTTTAAATGGGAATTATCTAGTGAAACCAAAAATATTGGAAACTATACTTGCTACAAGGCTACCTTTTCTAGAGAAGAAGAGCAAACTCATTTGAACATGGATGATGGAGATGTTAAAGAAGTTACTAAAAAAGTTAAAGTTCTAACTACTGCTTGGTATACAGCAGAAATACCAGTTAGTAATGGACCAAGAGAATTTGGAGGTTTGCCGGGATTAATTTTAGAATTAAAAGAAGGTGATTTAACAATAGTATGTACAGAAATAGTAATGAACCCATCAGAAAAAATAAAAATTGAAGAACCGAATAAAGGAAAAGTGATTTCTCAAGCTAAATATGAAAAGATAATGGACGAGAAATCTAAAGAGAATTTAGAACGTTTTAGAGCTAAAAAAGGAAATGTTGAACACCGAGAAATTAGGATTGGAGGATAGTTATTAATTTTTTTTCAGATTAAACCTTTTGGTTTTTTTTAAGTCTAAATAACAAAAATAACAAGTATTTTTGTTAAAAAATTAAATCAAAAAAATGATAAAATCACTATTTACAATTTTGTTTACAATTGTTTCTGTAACAACATTTGCTCAAACAGACTTTCAAGGAAAAGCAACTTATATGTCTAAAACTACAGTAGACATGGATAATTTCGGCAGAGGTAGAGGAGGAGAAATGTCTGAAGCTAGGAAAAAAGAAATTGCTGAAAGAATGAAATCGATGTTAGAGAAAACCTTTATTTTAACTTTTGACAAAACATCATCTCTTTATAAAGAAGACGGTAAGTTAGAAGCGCCTTCAGCAGGAAATGGCCGAGGGCCAAGATTTGGCGGTTTTTCTGGTGGAGGAACTAAATATAAGAACATAAAAGACAAAGTTGCTTTAGAATCTACAGAGTTTTTTGGAAAAAAATTCTTGATTTCAGATGATATGAAAAGCCCAGAATGGGAATTAGGGAGTGAAACCAAACAAATTGGAAACTATACTTGCTTTAAAGCTACATTAATTAAAGATTTGGATCCATTAGATTTTTCTAATTTTAGAAGAGGAGGTAGAAATGATGAGAAAAAAGATTCTACTAGTGTAAAGGAAGATGAACTGAAAAAACCAAAACAAGTTGTTGTGTCTGCTTGGTATACACCACAAATACCAGTTAGTAATGGTCCAGGAGAGTATTGGGGATTGCCAGGATTAATCTTAGAAATAAATTCTGGAAGAACTACAATTTTATGTACTGAAATAGTTATGAATCCTTCAGAAAAAGAAGTGATTGAAGTGCCGACTAAAGGAAAACAAATAACCAGAGAAGCGTATACTGTTACTGTTAAAGAGAAGATGGAAGAATTAAGAGAAAGGTTTCAAGGAAACAGAAGAAATGGTGGCGGTAGAGGTAGACCTTAATTAATAAACACACACACATTTACACATATGAAAAAATTACTATTCCTAACCATTTTTATGGTTACAATGATTTCTAATGCCCAAGTTAATCTTACAGGTGTTGTGAAAGATAGTATTGGAGAGCCTTTGGAAATGGCTAATGTTTTAGCTTTTAATAAAGTTACAAATAAAATGTCATCTTATGGTTTTACTGATGCTAAAGGAAATTATAAATTAGATTTAGATAAAAATTCAACATATAGTATTAAGGTTAGTTACATTGGTATGAAAACTCTTGATTTTGCTATTGAAACAAAAGATGTTGATATTACAAAGGATGTAGTTTTAGATAACGACAATTCTTTAGATGAAGTAAATATTGTGGCAAAAATGCCGGTTACTATAAAAGGAGATACAATTGTTTATAATGCAGATTCATTTAAAAATGGCTCTGAAAGAAAACTTGAAGATGTTCTTAAAAAATTACCTGGAGTTGAGATTAATGATGCTGGTGAGATAGAGGTAGAGGGTAAAACTGTGGAAAAAGTAATGATTGATGGGAAAGATTTTTTTGATGGAGATACCAAACTAGCAACTAAAAATATACCTGCCAATGCTTTAGATAAAATTGAAGTCTTAAGAAACTTTAGCGATGTGAGTCAACTAAGAGGAGTGCAAGACAATCAAGATAGAGTTGCTATTAATATCAAATTAAAAGAAGGTAAAAAGAATTTTTGGTTTGGAGATGTTACAGCTGGTTTAGGTTCTGCGCCAAGCGAAAGTTTGTATCTTTTTCAGCCAAAACTGTTTTACTATTCACCAAAATATACCATTAA
>CALIIP010000163.1 GCA_938018045.1 uncultured Flavobacteriaceae bacterium | reverse complement strand
CTTTTTAAACCCTTCTTGATTGCTCCATTGTTGCAAGTTTATATTTACAGATTGACTGAATTTTGTTTGATGTGTTTGCAAGTAAGTCAATGTTGGTAATGCAATTCTCAAATACGTTGCTTCGTCTTGAAATTGAGCAATTTCAAATTCATTTATATCCTGAATGCCGTCATTATTATAATCAATCCAAGTATAAAAACCTTGTCCTGCTTCAACTTCAACATATGTAAATTCTTGTTGAGGTAAATTTCCAGAAACGGTCTCATAAACGGTGTTTAAACTCAATTTTTTATCAAATAATTGCTTATTAAACAACACACGAGAATTCAAAGATTTTGTATCTTCAAAATCAATGTTTTCAACAGTTCTGTAATTGGCATACAAAGATAATTTTGTGTTTTTATTTTTGATTAATTGCGAATTGATATAATACGTTTTAGAATTGCTAACGCGTTCTAAACTATTTGATTTTATACTGTCATTTGTTCTAAAATTTGTACCAATTTCTGCAAATACTTTGGTAGAATCACCAACACCAAAAAAGCCTTCATATTCATTAAATTTCTGACTGAGATTAGATAAGTTTTGAGTAGCAATTTCTGTACGTTTATTATTTTCTGATGTTATTCTCGCACCAACCCAACTTTTATTAAAAGTATATTTAGAGTTGAGGTTTAAGCGCCCAAAATTATTCTCATTTATTGCTGTTTTGCTATTTAGCAAACTACTTTGAAAGTTCAATTTTAATTTATCGAAAGTTAAATTACCATTTATGCTATGTCGATTTCCATCAAAAGAATTTCCGAAATTAAATTTCTCAAAATTATAAGTTACCGCACCTTTTTCTTCATTTGAAAACTCAAATGCTGCATTTATCAATTGTTGATTCCCTGTAGCGTCTAAGATATTCCAGTCTCTATCAAATTCGATGTTTCTAAAACGTTCTACACTTTGAAAATTTTCTGCAATAGATTCAAAATTTAAATTACTTTTTAAATCCCAAGTTTTATCAATAATCGTTTGTTGCCAACTTATTTTTGAAGCGATTCCGTCATTGTTATCATCATCAATAGAAGAAAATAAATTTTGATCATTTTGACTCAAAGCTATTTCAGCATCTATAACCGTTTTCTCAGACGGATTGTAAGATGCGTTTATAATTGCAAGTTGTAATTTGGTTGGTGCAACTAATTGAACAACTGGACTATAATCACCTTGGTTAGCACCAATATATTCATAAATTCTACCTGTTGCGATCGTGTTACTCAAGATATAATCTCCTAGATTTAGACCAACATTGGTAAAACTTACAGTATATAAAATGTCATTTTCATCAGCAGAAAAAACGAAGATTTCATCAGTTCCAACCAAGTCTTTTCTATATAGGATTTTGTTTTCATCAAACTCGCTTAAAATTGCACTTGGAGCAACCATTTGCGAAGTTTCGTTTCCTGCATTTGACAATAATAATTTTTGATCGTCAGATAAGTTTTGTTGTAATGGCTGATTTTTAGAATCATTTTCTAGATAAAATGAACCGCCTATTTTAAACGTTGCATTTTCGTATTGTGCGCCATTATGCGTAATAAATCGTGTGTAATTTCTATCAGAAAATTGAAAATCTACTGCAATTCTCATATTTGCTGTG
Source organism: uncultured Flavobacteriaceae bacterium (assembly GCA_938018045.1). Taxonomy (GTDB): domain Bacteria; phylum Bacteroidota; class Bacteroidia; order Flavobacteriales; family Flavobacteriaceae; genus Urechidicola. The sequence continues at coordinate 1,360 of CALIIP010000163.1, read as the reverse complement.
ATAGGAAATGTTGGCATAAACGTTACCTCAGCTGTGTTGTAATCGATAATATAATCTTTATTTTCACCTCGAGTTAGAGGTATTCCGTTGACATAAACTGTTTCACTTCCCGAAACTATGATGATGAACTGTTCATTATTAGGTCCAAATAATCGATAAGGCCCTTGATTACTTTCTTGACCTATAAACGCATACGTTGTGAACTTTCCTCTTACCAATGCCCCTGAAGCAAAAACAGTTGTTTTAGAATCATCTGTATGATTTATGATTCCGTCAACAGACATTCCGGCTACTTTTTTGGTAAACTCACCAAAGTATGAATTGTTATTTTCTAGGTTTACATCTCCTGCTTTTATACTCCATTTATCGCTAAAAAGTTCTATAAAAACTCTGTCAAATTCGTTTAATTGTTGTGTATATCCATTTTCTTGAATAGGAATATTTGTATCCGTAATTGAGGCTCTTAACGTTACTTTGTCTGATAGTTTTCCTGCAATCTGCAGGTCTAATGTTGAATTTAGAACAGCATCTTGATTGTTTCCAATCGTCAATCCTCTACTGATGCTTCCAGCAGTATTTAAGCCATCAAAAGGTTTAAAAAAACGATTTTTACTGGTTGTTTGAAGTGAGTATAATGGTGAATTTCGTGTTGGATTTTCAACAATTAGTTTTTTATCAAACTTAAAATATGTTTTGGTTAGAAACGCTGGATATGCGTAATATTCAACCTCAATATTTGGATATTTTTCTTTATCAATAACCAATAATGACTTACTAAAATCAATGGAATATTGTGTTGAGTCAATAACAGTTTTATCGGTATTTAAAACCTTAAATAGAAACGGATTGATACTCACAGAATCTAATTGAATAGAGTCTTTTTGAACAGTAATAGTTTTTGTACGAAAGTTTTCTGAGTCCGTTTGCGCACGAGCACAAAACGCAAATAAAAAGCAAAATATGAGTAAAACTTTCTTCATTAAACTATCAAACGATTGAAAAACAAAAATAGTTTAAAAAAGCCAATGTAATCTTTGATAATATGGCTATCGCCCTGCGATTAAAATAACGACTGTTGTTTTACACCACTTTCGTGTTCTAGTAACCATTTCTTACGCCAAATTCCGCTTGCATATCCTGTAAGTGAACCATCAGTGCCAATGACGCGATGACAAGGAATGACAATCATAATTGGATTTTTGCCATTGGCAGATGCAACTGCACGAATTGCTTTTGGATCCCCAAAACTCTTAGATTGTTCTAAATATGTACGTGATTTTCCAAATGAAATATTCAACAATTCTCCCCAAACTTTTTTCTGAAAATCAGTTCCTTGAGGATTTAATTTCATGTTGAATTC
>CALIIP010000162.1 GCA_938018045.1 uncultured Flavobacteriaceae bacterium | reverse complement strand
AGTTAGTATGTTTTTAAAATAGTATTAAATAACAGCGTCAACTAGATTTTATAAACCGAATTTAGAACTAAGAAAAGTGATTGTCTATTATTAGGTAATCACTTTTTTTACACATATAGATTTTTAGTGGAATCAAAATACAGCATAGGAATTCCTAGAAATTATTTATAACTTATCGCTATTTGATATAATGACGGATTATAGTGCATTTCTGCCCTATAATGTCTTGCGTTATGAAACTTTGCTTTGGTAAAAGCGAAGTTATTTTCTCCAATCTTCTTTTATTTTTTTCTTTCTAAAAACTTTCTTCTAAAAAGGTAATGGAATACTCTTTGCCCAAGCGACGATAGGAGTGAAGCGGGAATGTGTATGGAATGGGCTGTATATCTAAATTTTATCAATTGTAATACTACCGTCAAAACCAGCAGCATAAATTTGATTGTTTAAGATGATAATGTCCTGAATGAAATTATCAGATTCTCTTACTTGTTCTTTATGACCATTTAGAACATTATATCGCATAATTCTATTGTCTTCGCCACAAGTAAATATTTCATTTTTATAACCTATAATTGACCGAACGATATCTTTATGTAAGACCAAATTTTCTACTTTGAATTTGACTAAAGAAAACTTAAGAATAGTGCCATTTTTAGTCCCAATAAAAAGATACTTGTTATTGCCAAAAATGCTAAAAAGTGCTTCTTCGTGTTTTAAAACACATTTCGTTTTACCAGAAATTAGATTCGTTAAAACAACTGTACCATCTTCGCCGCAAGTAACAACATCATTACCTATCAGTTTAACACCCCAAATCCAATGTTTATGGGCTTTAATTGTTCTAAGCAAAACAAGGTCTGGTTTAAGAATAAAAATGTTACCACTAGTACCTACAGCTATTATCTGCTTTTCTAAAGTATTGATTGCAATGTTTAGAATCATTTCATCTAAACAAATTGATGAAAGCACCTTGCCCGAATTTGTCCATTTTTTTAAAGTAAAGTCTCTAGAACATGAAACGAACTCTTTTTCATTTAATCGGACTATTTTAAGTACTGACTTAGAATGAATGCTAAAAGTATTTACTAGTTCTAAATCTTTGTTCCATAATTTAATAGAAGTATCTCTGCCACAACTAAAAAAATGATTTTCGTCAACTTTCAATAAGCTCCATATGTATCCATCATGATGATTAGACTTACCTTGTCTATTCACATAAATATCGGAACGTAATATATACTTGTTACCAAGAATAATTTCAGCTCCTTGATGCCAAATACGATGGTCGAAAATCACTAATTTCCCCCTTTTAGGTTTAATAATTATAGTGGGTTTCTCATCATATTTCGAATTGAAAAACTCAGTATCTCCACCTGTAAAATCATCTTGATGATTTAGATACAACAGAAATGTATATTTCGATTCATACTTGTCATTAGGATAATGGACACCATCTTGATGTTTTGAAAACAATTGATTTTTCTGATATCTGCAGAATCTAAAACGATTATTGACTCCTGTAATTTCATCTAGGGTATCAATGTCGAAATTCTTAAGTTTTTCAAAAAACTGATTAGACAAATTATCATTATCCACAACCAATCTATCATTATTTCGATAGTAAATAGGGTAGTGACTAAGCGCACTTTGAAAACCATTCAACCTTTCACTTAATACAGCGTCTGATTCGTCAGATGAGAAGAAATTATCAATTTCTACTATAGGCAAATTGTTTATAAAAGTAGTTTTCATAGCTATTTGCTTAAATCAATTAATTCATTCTTGAGGTTCTTTCTGGCATCAATTTCAAAAGCTTCAAAATACTCAGGAGTAGTGAAAATTACTTCTCTAGAAAGCATCTGCTTTAAAAATCGTTTTCTGCCAATCTTATACAAGTAATTCGGAATTTGAATATGCTCTTTCCGTATTTGAACAATATATTCTTGATAATTTTCTTCATTCTCTCCTAAAATAGAAAGGTCTATATCAAGAAATAACTGCGTTAAGAAATCAGAGGATTGGTGCGTATTTGTTGACCTAATGATATCGAAAATCATTTGTGATTCGATGGTTCCCAAGTTAAATTTTGACAACCAATTAGCAGCAAATTCAGCGCTTTTATTCTCATTATCTTTTCTACCCGCCTTGTATATTACATCATGGAATACAGCAACATTTATTAATATAGCATTGTCATCCGCTGAAAGAGACAATTGCTGTATTTGTGTAATTAAATTCTCAATATGCTTTAAATTATGGTAATGTCTATTGGGCTTAGAGTAATGTTCGGTAACAATTAAAAAACATTGTTCTAAGTCTTTGAAAAGTGCTTTTTCAAAAGTTGCGCTCCAAATAGTATAAATGTCTGTTGCTTTCATAATTCAAATTTCTGAAAAATGAGAAGCTCCAGCATTGATGTATGATAAGATTTACTTTTTAGTAAAAGTCTTACGAACACGGCTTAGTGATTCTGGGGTAATACCTAAATAAGAAGAAATGTAATGATGGGGTATTTGATTCAATAGGTTAGGGTAGAGCTTTAAAAACATCTCATAGCGTTCTGAGGCATTTTGATACTGCAAAGATTCAATACGCTGTATAGCTAATAGATAATTTTTTTCAGCCATTAACCTACCAAAAACATTTAATTCTAGACTAGTTTTATACAATTCCTTCCAATCTGAATATGATATAGATATTACTTTCCCAGGTATAATACATTCTATGAATTCAGTACTTGGCTTATTAGCTAGCAAACTAACAAATGATGCTACTAACGGATTTCTTTCTTCATAATTAAAATAACTGGTAATTTCTTTGCCATCCTTCAACTGGTAAACCCTGTAAACACCTGACAAAACAAATTTTAAAGTTTTTGAAACTTGATTCAGTTTTAGAATAAAATCTCCTTTATCATAATCTTCTATAGATAATTTTGAGCCAATTTTTAAGACATCAACATCTTGTAGCTGTACCGTCTTAGATATAAAGTCAAACAGTTTTTGATATTGATTAATGTCCATAATTGATTGTGATTTGAATAGAAAACAAATTTAGAAATATTTGAAGAAGATTCATCAAATGATTGTCACGACAATTAAACGATAGGAGCGAAGTGGGAATGTGTATGGAATGGGATTATTCTTTCTTATTTTAATGTAGTTACGGAATACCGTAAATAGTTACTTGTTAAAATTACATATATTTAAACTCGTAATTATAATTGTACTACTTAATGGAAATTAGTTTTATTGACATTCAAAATTTCAGAAAACTTAAAACTTGTCGAATTGATATAGGTAAAGAGCAAACAATTTTCGTTGGGCCTAATAATAGTGGTAAGACCTCCGCTATGGATTCACTTTCATTTTTTTTAACGGAAAAGAATAAATTTTCAACCCGTGATTTCACGTTAAACAACTGGATTGAAATCAATAAGCTTTCCAATAAATGGCTTTCTGATGAGAAAAAAAATGAAGAATATTGGGATGAACAAATAAAAGATGTAGCTAAATTATTACCTCAAACTGACTTATGGTTGAATGTGAATGACAAAGAGCTTCATTATGTACATCATTTGATTCCAACTTTGGATTGGAAAAGTGGGCTTTTAGGTATTCGATTAAGGTTTGAGCCAATAAATTTGGAAAATTTATTTCTAGAATTCAAAAAAGATTATGATGCAGCTAAAAACTTAAATGGAAAATCTAAAGGTGAATTAGAATTATGGCCTAAAGATATGTGGACATTCTTAGACCATAAATCAAAGCTGTCAAAGCTATTTACAATTAAATCATATATACTAGACCCTTCTAAGGTTGGCGACCTCAAAAGCCAAAATCAAGTGCCACAAGATTTATCACCTAAAAGTGTTCCTATTGATAAAGCAGCATTTAATGGACTTATAAAAGTTAGTACTATAAATGCTCAACGAGGGTTTTCTGACTCAAATGATAATAATAGGTTGAAGCCTCTTTCAGCGCAATTCAGGGAATATTATAGTAGGCACCTTAGCCCTGAAGATAAACCAACAGAAGATGATTTGGATGCCTTAAACGCAATTGATAATGCAACAAAAGCTTTTGACGATAAATTAAAAGAAAGTTTTAATCCATCTTTAAAAGAGTTAGGTGGCTTAAATTATCCTGGATTTGGTAACCCGAACATTACAATTTCAAGTTCAATTTCTCCATTAGATGGAATAAGTCATGATTCCGCAGTTCAGTTTGAAGTAATGAAAGACAAGGATGGAAAAAAAACTTTGTTATCTCTTCCAGAACAAACCAATGGTTTAGGTTATCAAAACTTAATCTCAATGGTATTTGAACTTATCAGGTTTAGAGATGAATGGATGAAAGTTGGGAAAAAATCGAATAATGATGATGACGACGAAATATTTGAACCTCTGCATTTAGTTTTAATAGAAGAACCTGAAGCTCATTTACATGCACAAGTGCAACAAGTTTTTATAAACAAAGCATATGACATACTAAGGGCTCACAAAGAACTAGGAAAAAATAAAAAATTTAATACTCAATTAGTCGTTAGTACGCATTCTAACCATATTGCACACGAAGTAAATTTTGTTGACCTAAGGTACTTCAAACGATTATTGCCTACTGCACAAAATGTTGCTACCTCTAGAGTAATTAATTTATCAAAAACATTTGGAGATGAAGATGCTACAACAAAATTCGCAATTCGATATTTAAAAACAACAAATTGTGACCTCTTTTTTGCTGATGCAATTATATTTATTGAAGGTTCTGCTGAAAGAATGTTAGTACCACATTTCATAAACCACCACCATCAAAATTTGTCTAAATCTTATTTATCATTAGTTGAAATTGCAGGTAGTCATGCACATAAACTTAAATCTTTGATAGAAGACTTAGGAGTTTTAACTCTTATTATTACGGATATCGACCCGATTGACCCAAAACAAAATAGAAAGTCAGTTTTACCTCAAAAGGGCAAAGGGTTTGAAACTGGGAATAGTACTATTTCAAAATGGGTGCCAGGGATTAAATCAATGGATTCTTTAATGGTCTTAGATTCTAAATTAAAAATAGATAAAAATGCTATTGTTAAAGTTGTCTATCAAATTTCTCAAAAAATCGAAGTAAACAAGGATAAAAAAGAGACAAATGTATATGCAACTAGCTTTGAGGATGCACTTGTTTACGAGAACATAAATTATTTTAAGACAATTAAAGGTTTAAGACTAATAAAGAAATTCAAAAAAATTATAGATGATAGTTCTGTTGAAAGTTTTGAAAAAGACATCTATGACGCATTGAGGAATAGTGCTCCAGGTGATAAAGCTGCTTTTGCTTTGGACTTACTTTTTCTAGTTGACCCAGAAAAATTAATAGTACCGAATTACATTGATGAAGGATTAACATGGCTAGAAGAAAAACTTTTTCAAAGTCAACAGTTTTAAAAAAATGCAAGCTGAATCAAATATAAAAATCGACGATATAATTGAAAGCGAAATTCAAGAAAGCTTGGATTTTAATAACCCAAAAAGTTTTTTCCTTTTTGCAGGGGCTGGTTCTGGTAAAACTAGAACCTTGGTTAACATTCTAAAATTCATTAAAAAGGAGCACAAAGCTCGTCTTAAACTAGATAATCAAAAAATTGCAATTATCACTTATACAAATGCTGCATGTGATGAAATAAAAAGTAGAATCGATTACGACTCACTATTTAATGTTTCTACTATACATAGTTTTACTTGGGACCTCATAAAACATTATACTTTAGATATAAAAGATTGGTTAAGAACTAAATTAATAGCTGACATAGAAGATTTAGAAGAAAAGCAAAGTAAATCTAAGGGCATCAATAAAACCTTCATTGATAGAGCTAGAAAAATAGAATCTAAAAATAAAAGGTTAGCTATACTACCAAAAATAAAGGAATTCGTGTACAACCCCAATGGTGACAACATTAGTAAGGATTCTTTAAATCATAGCGAGGTAATTGAATTAGGCGCTTTCTTTCTTTATGGGAAAGAATTAATGCAAAATATCTTAGTAAGAAAATACCCAGTCTTACTAATTGATGAAAGTCAGGACACAAATAAAAATTTAATTGAATCATTCTTTTTTGTTCAAAAACAACACAAAGGTTATTTCACACTTGGAATAATTGGAGATATGATGCAACGTATTTATTTAGACGGAAAAGAAAAATTAAGTGGTGATATTTCTAGTGATTGGTTAACACCTAAAAAACAACTTAATCATAGATGTCCAAAAAGAATAGTAACGTTGATAAATAAAATAAGAGAAGCAGGAGATGGACAACAACAAATAGCTAGAAGTGATAGAGAAGAAGGGTTCCTTAAACTTTTCATTGCCCAAACTCCCTGTTCAAACAAAAAGAATTTTGAAGAAAGTATTGCTCAAAAAATGGGTGATATTACAAATGATACTAAATGGTTTGGGGATAATTCTGATGTTAAAACATTAACACTAGAACATCATATGGCAGCAAGAAGAATGGGATTTGATGACCTATTCTTACCTCTTTACAATACTAAAAAAACAAAAATGGGTGCTTTAGATGGAACACTCTCTGGTGTAAGATTATTTACCCATACAATTCTTCCTCTATATAATGCCTGGTTTAATGACGATAAATTTGAAATAGCTAGAATTGTAAAGGAGAAATCTCCAATCATAAGTAAAGAAGTACTCAAGAAGTCAAAAGAGCCAATTAAATTAGTTCAAAAAGCTAATGAAGCCGTAACTAGCTTATTTTCTTTATGGGATGATGATATTCCATCACTACTCGATATATTGAAAGTTGTTGCTGATACACGTCTTTTTGTAATCCCTAATTCTTTAATTCCAATAGCAAATAGAACTCAAGAAGAATTGTTAATTATTCAAGAAACTAATGAGCAAGATGATGAAGAAAAAGATGATGTAATTGAAGCCTGGGATAAAGCACTCTTAGCAAATTTTAATCAAATAAAACTTTATCAAAAGTATGTGTCAGATGAGGCTGATTTTGGCACACACCAAGGTGTTAAAGGAAGAGAGTTTGATAGAGTTATGGTAATATTAGATGATGATGAAGCAAGAGGTAATTTATTTAATTTTGAAAAATTACTTGGTATACAAGGGCATAGTGCGGCAGATGCTAAACGCATTATCGAGGGCAAAGAAACAACGGTGGATAGAACATTAAGATTACTTTATGTTACTTGTAGTAGAGCCAAAAAGAGTCTTGCAATAGTCGCCTACACAACTAACCCGGAGCTATTTGCAAGAAATGTAACTGATATGAAATGGTTTACAAATGAAGAAATTGAATTTATAAAGATTAATGAGTAATTTATTTAAAATCAAAATAATAGTAGGGGAGTAGTAGATTCTTAACGTAGAGATAGTCAATGATAAATATAGCAAACGAAATTACCAAAATTGATGATATTTTTAAACCTATAGTAAATGATATAATAACCAAAAAGCTAGTTGATTATTCAGAATCATTTAATACAAAAGACTTACCAGATAATAACGGTTTCAGTATTCACCCAAATACCTTACCAGAATTTCATAATGTATATAGACCGTTAGACAAAAAAAATAATGATTGCCTTTATTGGTTTGAGTTAGAAACTATTGAAAAGGCTATTGAATTAAATAACATTTTGGACGAGTATAGGCTTAAATATAAGAAAGGGGATGAAAGTTATAGAAATATTCCAGCCAAAAACAAAAATGAAACGAGTAACGTTTTATATGTTGGTATTAGAAGAGGAAGCGAGGCTAATAATCCAAAAATAACGAATATAGTTGGCCGAATTAATCAACATTTAGGCTATTATAAAAACCAAAACACCCAAGGCTTACAACTAATTCATTTTGCTAAAAATTATGATTTCAAGTTAACTCTTAATGTGGTAGAAATAGTTAGTACAAATAGTATCTATTTAAATATAATTGAAAAAAAGGTTGCCGAAATTTTGCTGCCCCTTTGTGGACGACACTAGACATCTTCTATATTATGTAAAATAGAAATTGCGTTTCTACTCAGATGTAGCGTTGGCAAAACGGCCTCAGAGAACTTTGGTAAAACAATAGGCGAGGGGAGCGGCCATATTCTAGACTTATAGTTATGCAGTTTGTTGAACAGTACAATATTACAATCAGTTCAAAGCAGTCTTAAGAGTTAGAATACTTTCTAGAATATAGCGACTGAGCCGTGATTGTTTCCAAAATTATCTGTAAGCCTTGATTTTTTTGTTTCTTTTTTTATCAAGAAAAAAAGATAAGAATCATTTAAAAAGGTTGAATAATTGCAAAATGTGAGCAAGTGTACAGAAATTTATTTTTCTTAAATTTTGTACTGTTGCGGCAAGCTGCCGAGAATGCTCTAGAAAAAAATATGACGTACATTTTGTCGAATATGAGAATTTTAAAAGAATCTAAAAGGTTAGCTTTTTTTTGGCGCTGGCCAAGCGTTGGCAAATTGAGTTTAAAAATAAATGCCATAAAGCATTTAATTTTTTAAAAACAATAAAGCGGTTGGGCGCGGCAATTTTACATAGCGTCTAATTATAGTACAAACAGCAGGATGTTTCTTATTTAGTACTAAACCCAAGAGCCAAATGTTTAATGACCCCAGTACTACAATTTATTGTGTATTCAAGACTATCTGGGATATTTTACATAATATGGAATTATAGCTATCAAATAGCGAAATCACTATACAATTTAAAATGAGATATTTGTACTATAATTTATATTATGTAAAATAGACTTTTCAACAACCCCTATTGGATTAGATTTCCAACACTACATCTCGCTGACTTTTTAAATCATCCACGGAGTACTAAATAAAACTATTGGAGTATACTAGCAGTATGCCCTTGTACTGACGTACAACAAGACTTACGCTGACATT
>CALIIP010000161.1 GCA_938018045.1 uncultured Flavobacteriaceae bacterium | reverse complement strand
GTAATGAATAAAAATACAAAAAAATATTTGCTGAATTAAAAGATAACCTTAAATTTGCACCCGAAATTGTCCCATGGTGTAATTGGTAACACACCGGTTTTTGGTACCGACATTCAAGGTTCGAGTCCTTGTGGGACAACTACTAAATCTTTAAACCCTTTAAACATAATAGTTTAAAGGGTTTTTTAGTTTTTAAGTATTTCATTTGCATTACATTTTATTTTAAAAGCACTTTTTGAGGAATTCTACATGTTGTAAATCTTTTTTTGATAAATAATTTTAAGTTGATTAACATCCTCTTCAATATCAATTCAAATTGCTATTTTTATTATCAGTAAATAATTATTCTTTTTTTAACTTTAACAAGTAAAAACTTGTATTTGATGTAAATTTTACTATTTTTGGTAAACCAATCTGGTAAACCAATTTTAAAACATATAAATATTCATGAAAAAAGTATTGAATATCAATGTATCCCTTATTTTTTTAATAACAATATTACAAATATTTGTAGGTTGTTCAAAAGATGAAGTAATTACTGATGATTCTGGAACCAGCGATATAGTAGTTGTTGTAGAGGAAGAGGAAGAGGAAACTTATGCTGATATAAATTTTACAAACTGGAAAGTTACATTACCAGTCGATGAAGATAATAATGGCAAACCAGATGAATATCAACCAAATGTGTTAGTGGATTTTGGATATCAAACATTAGAACCAGTAAAACCATATATGTATGATGATACTGAAGATTCTTCACTAGTTTTTTACACATTTCCTGATGTTTCTACTACAAATAGTTCTTATTCAAGAACAGAATTAAGGGAGTTGATAAACACATCAAACTATAGAGAAAACTGGACGCTTATAGAAGGCGGAGAAATGAAAGGTAGATTGAAAGTTAAATCAGTTTCAGAAAACATGCAATCAAGTGATGACTATCATAAAGTAATAGTGATGCAAATTCATGGTATTATATCAGAAGAAGATATGGCAATTCATGGATTCTCATCAAACAATGGCCCTCCATTAATAAAAATTTATTGGAAAGATGGTTATATCTGGTCGCACAAAAAATCTCTTATAGATGAAAGTACTGATGGAGACGACCTTTTAGAAACTTCAAATAACACATGGACAGACATTAAAGAAAACTTAGGTTACGTAGGTTTTGATACTTTTGATTTTAGAATCAAGGCTTCGGATGCTAAAATAGAGGTGCAATTAAATGATGAAGATTCATTTATTTATGAAGACATAAGTTTAGATAAATGGCCTTATGAAAATTACTTCAAAGCAGGAAATTATTTAACTACAACTGATTCTAATGCATTCTCATATATAAAATATTATAATTTAGAAATAACACATTAACTATGAATTTCAAAACTTTCAAATTAACTTTTGCTAATTATTTATTAATTTTAGGAGTAATTTTTCTATTTAATTCCTGTACTGAATATAAAAATAAAAACCATACTAATAAAAATGTCGAAATAGGTTTGAAGGCAAATGACATAATTCCATTTTTTCAATATTGGAATTTAATCTTAGGTGATGGCTCAAATGCAGGTCAAGCAACTAATTACGAAAACAAAAATTTCTTTTATGCTACAAATGATAACAATGTAGATTGGGTAGTATTTAAAACACCAAATGCAGGGAATACTCATGGCACTTCAAACAATACAAGGACTGAATTGGCTCAATTAAAAAAGTGGACACCAATGACAGGTGCTAAAATGAATGCAACTCTTAAAGTGATGAATGTATCAACTACTGGAGATGCTCGTGTTGCAGCGACTTATTCGGTCGTAGTTGGTCAGATTCACAGTGCAGATGGCCATGAAAATGAACCGTTAAAAATTTATTATAAAAAATTTCCAGGCCATACGAAAGGCTCAGTTTTTTGGAATTATGAAATAAATACTGCAGGAGATGATAATTCTGGAAGATGGGATTTTTCTACTCCAATTTGGGGTTATGATTTTTCAGTGGTTGGAGCTGGTGAAAACATGTATCCAGTAGAACCTAAAGATGGTATTGCTTTAGGTGAAGAATTCAGTTATGAAGTTGAAGTTAAGGACGGAATAATGTCTCTTAAATTTACCAGTGAAGGACATGAAACTAAAACATTTACTAAAAACCTTATTAATTCTGAATATGCAAATCGTTCAGATATGCCAAAACAAGTTGAAAACTTATTTGTACCTATTGGTCAAGATGGTGTTGAGCAAGAAAAAGCGTATACAGATCAAGGGCTTTTCTTTAAATTGGGTTGTTACAATCAAACAAATGGTAAAGATCCAAAAGTAAATAAAGTTTGGTGTTCTGGTGCAGAAACACATGGAGGTGATGTTCAAAAACAATATGCAGATGGAAACTATGCAGAGGTTTGGTTTAAGTCGGCAAATATTGAAATTAGTGAAGATGCTTATTCTAATGAAGGGTATTTTACTGCTAATGATGGTTTAAGTTCGAAAACAGTGTATCCAAGTGAAGTGATTCCTTTTATGGATAAATTTAAAATATTATTGGGAGATGGAACTAATATTGAGAACCTTATTGACTTTGATAACAAAGATTTTTTCTATACTGCTATTGATGGAACAAGACGTTGGGTAGTTTATAAAACACCAAATTCTGGTGTAACTTCAAAAAACTCAAGTAATACAAGAACAGAATTACACGAAAAAAGAGAATGGACGCCCGAAGAAGGAGGAAAACTAACTGGTACTTGTAAGGTTATGCAAGTGTCTACTTCTGGAGATGCCAGAGTAGCAGCTTCCTACTCTGTAGTTGTTGGGCAGATTCATGGTGGTGAAGGTCATGAAAATGAACCTTTTAAATTATTTTATAAGAAGTTTCCAGGCCATACAAAAGGGTCGGTATTTTGGAATTATGAAATTAATACTGAAGGTGAAGATAATTCTGGTAGATGGGATTACTCTAGTGCTATTTGGGGACATGATATGTCTGTCATTGGAACAAGTAAAAGTGACTATCCAGCTGAACCTAAAGATGGTATTGAATTAGGTGAAGAGTTCAGTTATGAAGTAAATGTTTATAAAGGTATTATGTATCTTACATTTAAAAGTGAAGGTCATGTGACAAAAACATTCACTAAAAATTTAATAAAATCTGAATACGTAAATAAATCAGATATGCCAGATCAAGTCAAAAAATTATTTGTGCCAATAGGACAAGACGGAACAGAAAGAGTCTCAGCTTACGCAGGAGACTTGGGTTACTTCAAGCAAGGTGCTTATAACCAAACCAATGGAAAAAGTCCAGAAAAAAACATGGTCTGGTGTGCAGGAGCAGAAACCTATGGAGGAGATATAGCCAAACAATACAAAAACGGCTGTTATACAGAAGTGTGGTTTAGAGAAGCAACTGTTGGTCCAGGAGAGAAGCCAAACAAATAAAAAATTACCTTGAAAAAAGTAATATTTATTATGGGAGTTTCTGGCTGTGGTAAAAGCACAATTGGACAACTTCTATCAAATGAAATGAATATTCCTTTTTTTGATGGAGATGATTATCATCCAGAAAGTAACATTGCTAAAATGTCTAAAGGTGAAGCCTTAAATGATCATGATAGATTTGGTTGGTTAAAAATATTAAATAAATTAGCGAATACGCAATTGAAAAATAGCAGTTGCATTATAGCATGTTCAGCCTTAAAAAATAGTTATCGCGATATTTTAAATGAAGGTATTCAGAATAGTACAAAATGGGTTTTTCTTAAAGGCTCTTTTGAACAAATTACTGACAGAATTAATAAGCGCAAAAATCATTTTATGTCTTCAGAATTGTTGCAATCACAGTTTAATACTATTGAAGAACCAACCGAAGCCATAACTATAGATGTTAATTTAAGTACAAAACAAATAATAAAGAAAGTGATAGACCAATTAAAAAATAATTCAGAATTTGGATTATTTGGACTTGGTGTTATGGGTAAAAGTTTGGCAAGAAATTTAGCATCAAAAGAATTTAAAATTTCAATGTTCAACAGACATGTAAAAGATTCAGAAGAAAACGTTGCCATACATTTTAAAGATGAATTTGAAGAATTATCAAATACACTTCCTTTTGATACTATTGAAGCGTTTGTAAATTCAATTAAAAAACCAAGAAAAATACTAATGATGGTTAATGCTGGAAATATTACAGATTCAGTTATTAAAAACCTGCTGCCATTTTTGTCTAAAGGCGATATTCTAATAGATGGCGGAAATTCAAACTATAATAAAACAAAAGAAAGGTTCGATTATTTAAAATCTAAGAATATTCATTTTATTGGCGCTGGAGTTTCTGGTGGCGAAGAAGGTGCTTTAAAAGGACCATCAATTATGCTTGGAGGAAATAAAGAAGCCTACAAAAAAGTGGAGCCTTTTTTAGAAGCAATATCAGCAAAAGACAAAAACAGTTTACCTTGTTGCGCTTATATTGGACCAGAAGGAAGTGGTCATTTTGTAAAAATGGTTCACAACGGAATTGAATATGTAGAAATGCAATTGTTAGCAGAAGTATTTGTTATTCTGAAAAGTTCAGGTAATAATCCAGATGAAATAGCCTCTATTTTAGAATTATGGAAATCAACAACAAATAGTTATTTACTAGAAATAACTATAGATATTTTAAGAAAAAAAGACGGCAATGATTGGTTGATTAATAAAATAATGGACAAAGCCGGAAATAAAGGTACAGGAAACTGGACAACCATTGCAACTGCACAATTAGGTGTGCCAAGCACTATGATTGCTTCCGCTTTGTTTGCACGCTATACTTCGTTTTATAAAGAAGAAAGGATTACCGCAAGTAAGAATTTTGAATCGAATACTGTTTCAAAACTTACTATTACAAATGAAGATATTTTAAAAACATATCAATTCGCAAGAATAATAAATCATCATCAAGGTTTTAAATTAATTGAAGAAGCTTCAAAAAGTTATAAATGGAACTTAAACTTAAGTGAATTATCTAGAATTTGGACAAATGGTTGTATCATAAAATCAGATTTAATGATAGAATTTGTAACTATTTTTAAAAGCACAAGTAATTTACTTACCGATCCCGAAATAATTAAAAAGATAAAAGAATTAAAACCAACGGCTAAAAAAGTAGTTTCAGAATGTATTTTAAACGATTTGCCTATTTCAAGTTTAAACGAATCAATTAACTTTTTAAACAGTTTTGCCACTGCAAATTCTTCTGCAAATTTAATACAGGCGCAACGTGATTATTTTGGAGCACACACGTATCAAAGAATAGATGATAAATCAAATAAAAATTATCATACTAATTGGAAAAACTAACAAACCATGCAAACAACCGAAAATAAAACGTCTCTACTAAAAAAAATCATTGCTATTGTATTAGGTTTTGGACCTGGAATTTTCGCAATTGGTTATACAATTGGTACAGGTAGTGTAACCTCAATGATTGTTGCTGGTAGTAAATTTAATATGCAACTACTTTGGGTGCTTTTATTAAGTTGTTTATTTTCTGGAGTACTTATGTTTGCATATGGCAATTATGCTTTAATTACAGGTGAGACCGCATTATTTGGTTTTAAGAAACACATCAAATTCGGTAAGGCACTTGCTATATTGATTATCGTAGGAATCACCTTTGGTCAATGGACTTCCCTAATGGGAATCCTAGGTATATCCGCCAGTATCATCTTTGAGATATTGGCCGCCAACTTTGAATGGCTGCAAGACTTTAGATACGAAACTATCCTTACTACAGCTATCATAATAATTGTCGTTTTCTATTT
>CALIIP010000160.1 GCA_938018045.1 uncultured Flavobacteriaceae bacterium | reverse complement strand
TTATTGGGCTTTTATTGCTTTTTTCACTCATACTAAATCTATTTTTAAAATATTTGTTCTAATATTTTTTTTGTTATAATATATGTTGGTCTTACTCCTGTTGTTCCTAGTCCTCCAGAGGCAAGAGTACTTCCTGTTTCTAGAGGGTTATCTGATGCGTAATAAGCATATCTTACTTTTACGTCATTTGAAATATTTCCTCTTATTTTTGATGCTGCTTGAATTGCTTTTTGATAATGTGCTCCTTCCATCTCAAGACCTATTACACTCCAAGTTGAATCGTGAAAGAATTCTAAAATATCTTTATTCTGAAGTGATGTTCCCAATACCGAAATCATTGCTCCTTCAAAAACCTCTACACCCAATCCTTCTAGGTCTTCTTTTTTTAACTCATTTTCAAACGGATAATTATCTGCTGTTCCTTCAAAAATGTGTGATGATGGAATCATAATATCTCCTTTCCCTCCTTCTAAGATTCCTGCTTTTCCCATAATAGAAACAGACTCCACATTTAGATGATGTGTCTTTCCTTTCTTACAATCGTATGGCTTTAAAAGCTCGTCCATTGTCTCATAGGCTTGCTCTCCAAAAGCATAGTCCATAACTATAAGAATAGGTTGTTTACCTTTTGAATTTTTGATATTATATGTTGTTAAATCAAAATCAATTTTCGCTGTATCAATTACTTGAACATTAATGTTAGTTCCTGAATTATCTTCAATATAAAAAAGTCCTTTTTTAGCACCAAAAACTTTTACCTTTTTACGTAAATCTGTATTCTTATCTTCACTTAGCATTTCGAATAATGCAATATCGTCTTTGCTCTTATTTTTATCTTTTAAAACTATAGGCGCATAAATTGAGTTCATAACACTGTGCATATTTGCACTAATAATATGAATTGGTCGCTCTAATAAGTTTTCTTTTTCCAATACTTCTTTGATGTCATTTGCCCAAAACTCACCATAAACATGATGACCAATACTCTCTCTTAAGAGTGCTGTAAAAGTGATTTCACGTTTTTGATTGTCTCTAACTTCATTGATTGCCAATTTTCCTAGCCAATATATCAACTGGAAAAATCTATCTGGATTTTCTTTCGTTTTAAACTCATTGTATGTTGCCGAAACCTCATTATATGTTCTCCCTAAAATATTCCCAATATGTGCTAAAGTTACTTCTCGCTCACTTTGAGATAATTTCTTGTTACTTAAAACAATTTCTTCAAGTAGTTGCCATTCGCGCATTGTTTTCCCCTCATCATTCACAATCACTTTATTCATAATCTTGTGAGATTCTATAAATAAAAATGTTAAATGTGTAAGGATATCATAGATTTCTGAGCGTCCGCGTGTAACCTCAATATTCATCTGATCTTTATCAATTCGATAACAATTACGACGACGTTTTGATGGAATTATTACTTGAAAATGTGATTTTGAGTAGCCTTCATCTGCAGTTAAATTAATAAACCTACATTCTTCAATTCCTACCGGAAGCCTATCTATAACGTATGTTAAACCGCTTAATTCTGCTTTTTCTTCGGCTATAGAGCCATAGATTTCTGGGCGAAGTGCTAATAATGATTCTCTAAGTGTTTCTCCTGAAACTCCCATAGGTTTATAAAAACCTCTACTAAACAAGTGACGCATCGAAATGTAGAGTTTTTCAATTGCTGCCGATGATTCTTGAGACCTTGTTCTATTTTTTATTTTTGATATTTTCATAATTGGTATAGCTAGCAAAGATACATTTTATTAGTCAACTATTCTAATTCAGAATTGAGTTGTAGCGCTTTTGATTTTTAAGAATACTTACAGATTCTTTTATTTCTTTATCAAATTTTATTTTTTGCTGATATTCTCCTTCCTTGAAATAGTATCTATTTACAATCTTGGCCGTAAGTTGATTTAAAATCTCTTCCTTGTTTTTATCTAATGAAGCAAGTTTTTCTAATTGTAATTGTTTTGATAATAATTCATATTGCGATTTAATATTTAGATCTTCTTTTTCTATTTTTTCAACTACTTTTTTGAGCGCTTTTTCAGAAGATAACTCATAATTTTCAGGGTTATTTTTTAAATATGTTTTTAATAAATTAAATTCATTTTCATTTAACACAAAATCTTCTGCTTTTGAAATTTTAGGGTTTTTATGATAGTATGATGTTACATAATTAAACAAAGCGTCCGAAGTTAAAAGTTTTGTTGTTGCTGAAGATTGTGCTGGTTTTTTAACTTCAATATCTGGCATTACTCCTCCGCCATCATAAACAGTTCGCCCTTTTTCGGTTTTAAAAGCGTTCACTTTTCCGTCAGAAAATTTAGGAACTATCCCTGTTTTTTGATCTCTATTTGTGTAATCTAATTCTTGAATACAGCGACCACTTGGCGTGTAATATTTTGATATTGTAAGTTTTAATTGAGTTCCGTAAGATAATTTACGGCTTCTTTGAACCAATCCTTTTCCAAAAGAACGTTGTCCAATAATTACTGCTCTGTCATAATCTTGCAGGGCTCCTGCTAAAATTTCGGATGCCGAAGCAGAGCGATCATCTATCAATATTACTATCGGAATTTCTGTATCTATTGGCTTAGATCTCGTTTTAAGTGTATTACTCCATTTATCTAATTTTGCACGGGTTGTAACCACAACTTTGTCTTTCGGAATAAAAAAGTTTACAATATTTATCACTTCATTTAACAAGCCTCCAGGATTATGTCTAACATCAATAATGAGTTGTTTCATCCCTTGAGATTTTAAATCTAAAAATGCTGCTTTGACTTCTTTTGATGCTTTACCATTGAATTTGATGAAAGAAATATAACCAACCTCTTCATCTACCATTCCATAAAACGGCACAGGATTTATTTCAATTGTTTCTCTAGTTATATTAAAATCTAAGGTTTTGTTTTGTCTCTCAACCTGAACTTTTATAGTTGTGTTTGGCAAACCTTTTAGCATGGCTCTAGTGATTTCTTCTGACTGATCTTTTAGAATAGTATTATTTATTTTTAAAATTTTATCTCCTGCTAATAATCCAGCTTTGTGTGCAGGATAATCTTTGTAAATTTCTCTCACAATCAAATTCCCTTCTCTATATAAAATCGATGCACCAACGCCTCCATATTGTCCCTCGCGTTTTATTTTTGCATCTTCAACTCCTTGCTCATCGTAAAAACGTGTATAAGGATCTAAGTTTTG
>CALIIP010000159.1 GCA_938018045.1 uncultured Flavobacteriaceae bacterium | reverse complement strand
ATTCTTAAGGCTATGGGAGATGTTGTCATGAATCAAGGTGACACTGTAATTCAGACAAGTAAATTCGCCAATTATGATGGTAACAAAAAATTAGCAAAATCTTGGGGAAATGTGGTTTTAAGAGATCCAACAATGGTTTTGACTACAGAAACATTGCATTTCGACAGAGAAAAACAACATCTATTCTACAATTCTAAGGGAACTATAAAAGACAGCGTAAATGTTTTGAATAGTGATGTTGGTAATTTTTATTTGAAAACCAAGAAGTTTCAAGCACTTAATAAAGTTATCGTTACAAATCCAGATCAAGTCATAGAAACAAATCATTTAGATTATTACACAGACTCTGGAAAGGCTTATTTAAAAGGTGCTTCAACTATTACTGGAGATGATAGTGTAGTGTATACAGAAAATGGATTTCATGATTCTAAAAGAAAAATTTCACACTTATTAAAAAAATCTTGGATAAAATATAATGATAGGAAAATTGAAGGAGATAGTTTGTTTTATGACGAAGCTAAAAGTTTTTCTTCAGCAACAGGAAATATAAAAGTTACTGACACCATCAATAATAGTCTTTTAAAAGGTAATTATGGAGAGTTTTTTCGTGCAAAAGATTCTGCTTATGTAACCGATCGTGCTGTTGCAATTTCGTTGATAGAAAAAGATTCAATGTACATTCATGGTGACACTTTGTTACTTACAGGTAAGTCTGATAAACGCCTTGTACGCGCATACAGTCATGTGAAATTTTTTAAATCTGACTTACAAGGCAAATGTGATTCATTGTATAGTAGTCAAGTTGAAGGAATTACAAAAATGTTTAGAAAACCTGTTTTATGGTCACAAGAAAATCAAATTACTGGTCATGTTATTCATTTTTTGCACAATAAGGAAACAGAACAGTTAGACTCATTGAAAGTTTTAGGGAGCTCATTTATGGTTCAAAAAGATTCTATCGGATTTAACCAAACAAAAGGAAAAGATATTTTAGGTAAATTTGTAGATAATGACCTTAGATTAGTAGATGTTATAGGTAATGGAGAGGTCATTAATTTTGTTAGAAATGAAGAAAAAGAATTGATCGGCATTACAAAAATGAGATCAAGTAGTATTCATTTAACAATGGCTGATAAGCAAATAGAAACAATTGAATTTCGAGTAATGCCAGACGGAAAGACATATCCTGAAGCAGATTTACATATTAATGATAGAGAATTAAAAGGATTAATATGGCGTGAAAATGAACAACCAAAAGATAAAGATGGTATTTTTTTACGTGATGCAGGTGATGATGAAGAAATACGATTGGAAAGAATACGAGAAAAAGAAGTTCTTGCCGAAGCAAAAAAAGAAGCCGAAGAAAAAATACAACGTGAAATAAAGGCAAAAGAATTACAAGAAAAACAGGATAAAATTTCTAAAGAATCAAAAGGAACTGAAAAAGAAAAAGGCACAGAATCAATTGAAAAAAAGGAAAAATCACCAGTAATAGAAAAGAAAAAAGGTGAATAAAAAAGACTTTTTTAAATACCAAGCACAAACTACTCCACATCCTTTAGCAATCGAAATTTCTCATGCTGAAGGCTCTTATATTTATGATAATAATAAAAAAAAGTATTTAGATTTTATTGCAGGTGTTTCTGCTAATAGTTTAGGACACAATCATCCAAAAGTAACACAAGCAATTAAAAATCAATTAGATAAATACACTCATGTAATGGTTTATGGCGAATTTATTCAAAAGCCTCAACTAGATTTATCTAAGATTTTAGCAAAGAATTCACCTAAATCATTAGAGACAGTTTACCTCACAAATTCAGGTACAGAAGCAACTGAAGGAGCACTAAAGTTGGCAAAACGATTTACTGGTCGTAGTGAGATTATTTCTTGCAAACACGCATATCATGGCAACACACAAGGTGCTATGAGCGTTTGCGGAGCAGAAGAACAAAATCAAGCATACAGACCACTAGTTCCAGGAATAAAATTTATTGAGTTCAATAACACGATAGATATTCAATTGATAACAAATAAAACAGCAGCAGTTATTCTTGAAACAATTCAAGGAGGTGCAGGATTTATTGAGCCTAAAAATGATTATTTACATGAAGTTCAAGAAAGATGCAATGAAGTTGGTGCTTTGCTAATTTTAGATGAAATACAGACAGGAATTGGACGGACAGGGACGTTTTGGGGTTTTGAAAATTACAATTGTATTCCTGATATTATAATTACTGGTAAAGGGCTTGGCGGCGGAATGCCAATTGGTGCTTTTATTTCAACTCATAAAATTATGGATTGCTTGAAAGAGCATCCAAAGTTAGGACATATAACTACTTTTGGCGGTCATCCACTAATTGCTGCTGCTTCTTTGGCAACAGTCACAGAAATTACTGAATCAAACCTAATGCAAAAAGCATTAGAAAAAGAAATCTTATTCAGAAAACTATTAATTCATGATAAAATTTTAGAAATAAGAGGAAAAGGTTTAATGCTAGCAATAATAGTTGAAAACGAAGAATTTGCTTCAAAAATAATTCTAAAATGTCTTGAAAAAGGTCTACTCCTATTCTGGTTGTTATTTGAAGGAAAGGCAATTAGAATAACTCCTCCACTTACTATTTCGAACGAAGAAATTAAAATGGGATGTACTACTATTATAGAAGTAATAGAAGAACTTATTTAAAACTACACGTACAAGCCGATTTGTTAAATTTTAGTTAATGAGAGGTGATTTGTGTTACTTTTTAAAATTCGAGTCGTCTATTAAGTATAACCAACAAAAACATATATTATGAAAATATCATTTAGAAATACAGCAACACAAGCAAGAACAAATAATTTTCTCTCAAGCTTTAAAAACAGCAGAAGTGTATCTTGGGCTGCACATAGAAAATATAGTCATTAATCTATTTTAAATTATAAAACAAAAGCCTTTTATTTTTTTTGAAAGGCTTTTTTAATTTAGTTGTTCTATACTTAAAATCTTATCTATCAATATGTTAAAGTTTAGTTAACGAGATGCAATATTTGTAACTTATTTAAATATATGGCGTCTATTAAGTGTAACGAATTAAATAATATATCATGAAAACATCATTTATAAATACACCAACTGAATCAAGGAAAAACACTTATTTCTCAAATTTTAAAAGCAGTAAACGTGTATGCTGGACAGCACATAGAAATTATAGTTGTTAATTTATAGTTAGTTAATCTATAATTTTTGAGACCTGTTAAGATTTTATCTTAACAGGTCTTTTTATTTTGCTAATAAATCGTCTAGTTTTTTCCTAAAACTTGAACTGTTCCAGTCTTTAACTCCAACTATATACTCAACTATCTCGCCCTTTTTATTTAAAACAAAAGTTGTTGGAATACTTGAAGTATAAAATTCTGAAGGTGTTTTGTTTTTTTCATTATAAGACGGTAATGAATAGTTTTTTTTATTTAAAAATGAATTTACAGTTTCAGCCTTTTCATTTGTAATAAAAACAAATTCTACTTTATCCATATAATCATTGTATAATTTTTGAATACTTGGCATTTCTGCTCTACATGGCGGACACCAAGTTGCCCAAAAATTAACAAAAACTACTTTCCCTTTTGCATCTTCAAAATTATAGTCATTTGTGTTAAGTCCTTTTAGTTTCCAATTATAATCGATATCTTCAATAACTCTATCTGTCAATTCTGGTTGAATTAATCTATGAATAAAGCCTTGAATATGACCTCTAAGAGGTGTGAAAAAGATTAATGCTAATATTCCAAAAAAGATAAGATTTGAACGTTGTGATTTACTTAATACCATTTTATAATGTTTTATTAATTAGTAGTCAAAAACTTAAACTACTTACAAATGTAACATAAAAAAAGTGCAGTTAAACTGCACTTTTTAAATTCAAATAATTTTTAGTTCTTTAAACTATCTAGTAACTGTTCCTGTTGGTAAAGATCCTAAATTTAATCCGAAAGCATGTGTTGCAGGTGCTGTAGTCATTCCTGCAGTTCCAACCAAAGGTTTCATAGCAAAAGGTGCAGCAGAATCATCTGGTGAAGGTTCAACAGATATAACAACTGTTCTTCCTCTAATATCTAAAGGAAATGTTTCTCCTGCTGGTTCGTTCATAAAGAAATCTTCTCCTGGAACTGGAGGTCCTGCAGACATTCCGCTAAATGGTGCTCCGTTATCAACAGCACCAAAATCTGTAAAAGTTCCTGTACTCAATGGTCCAGTATCTCCAACAACCCATCCTTCATATGCCCAACCTGCAGGTAATGATGGCAATGTGAAATTTGGAACTGGTGGCATTCCAGGTGTTCCAAACCATACTCCGTTTTCATCATTTCCGTTGTTCATTCCTGTTTCATCTGTAGGTGTTCTTAAAAAGAATTCACCTGCTGATGTACTAAAATCACCAACAATACCTGTAGTAATAGTTGCAGAATTTCCAGTGAAATCTCCAGCAAGAACTTTAGTTGCTGCTGGTGCAGGATCTGGATCTACTGCTGGCTCTATAGATAAAACAAATGCAGTTGCTGCATTTAAATCATCAATAGCAACTGTAAAAGACTGAGTGCCTACACTTGTAAAAGTACCTGTACTTACAGGACTTCCGTTTACCATTATCCAACCTTCATATACATAATCCGCACCAAGAACATCTAAACCTGATAAGTTTAAAGTTAAATCTGCAGTTGTTGGAGAGTCGTCATCGTTATCACAAGAAACTGTGATAAAACCTAAGGCAAAAATTGCCATTAAAAATTGAATTGTTTTTTTCATTTCTGATGTTTTTAAATTATTATTTGTTATTTGTGACAAAATAAACGGAAGTAGATTCTTATCTTTTCACAAAAACATCAATTTATTATGATAAAAATGTGATATTTATGTGATATTTAATTGCCTTATTTGTAATCGATGAAAAAAGTACTAATTGTAGAAGACGATAAAGAGATTGTAAATCTTTTAGAAATCCATTTAAATGATATAGGATGTGAGGTAATCAAAGCCTATAATGGCTCTGAGGGCTTGCACTTGGCTTTGACTGAAAATCCAGATTTAATTATTTTAGATATCTCTTTGCCAGAAAAAAATGGTTTAGAAGTTTGTAAAGAAATTAGAATAAAGCAAAGTACACCTATAATAATGCTAACGGCTAAAACTGAAGAAATAGATAAAGTATTAGGTTTAGAAGTTGGTGCAGATGATTATATAACAAAACCTTTTAGTGTAAGAGAGTTTATTGCAAGAGTAAAATCTATTTTCAGACGATTAAAAATGGAAAGTGAAAATGTTGTAAGTGCTGAAAATGTTGAATTAAAGTTTAATGATTTAACTATAAATATTGAGCGTAGAAAAATAACTCTGAACGGTAAAAAAATAGAATTATCTCCAAAAGAATTTGAACTTTTAGTTTTAATGGCAACAAATCCAGGTAAAAACTATAGCAGAGCAAACTTGCTAAGCCTAATTTGGGGTTATGATTTTACAGGATATGAACATACTGTTAATTCTCATATAAATAGACTAAGGGCAAAAATAGAACCTAATATGGCACAACCAACTTATATATTAACTACTTGGGGAATAGGTTATAAATTTAATGAAGAATTATAAAATTATGGCAAATAATAAAACACTCTCAAATCAATTTATTAAAAAATTAAGTTTATCATTATTGGCTGTAATTCTTTTAATTAGTGTCATTTATATTTTACTTTCTTTGGTGTTTAGTTATAAGTTTACTGAAGAAACTACACAAAAATTAAACGCAAATATAGCAAGTCACTTAATTGAAGAGAAGTTTAAAAACGTTTCACCTTTTTTAGAAGATGGTTCTGTTAACAAACCGTTGTTTGGTGAAATTATGCATGAAATGATGGCTGTAAACCGTGCAATTGAAGTATATCTACTTGATGAAGAGGGACAAGTTTTATATTCTGTTGTTTTAGATCACACCAACAAAAATGAAAATATTAAAAAAGTAGATGTTAAACCGATCAAAGAGTTTATTTCTAAAAAAGGAGATGTTTTTATTCTAGGTGATAATCCAAGAGATAGCCAGCAAAAAAGTATTTTTTCTACAGCACATTATGACACCAATGGTCATAAAGGTTATATTTATATTACTTTGGCAAGTAAGACTTTTCAAAATATAGAAAAATCACTTTTTTCTAGTTACGTTATTAAGTCAGGAATTATATATATTATTTTAACAATACTTATTACCTTTATTATTGGTTGGCTAAGTATACGTTTTTTAACACGGAATTTACGTGATATTATTCAACAAGTAAATAGGTTTAAAGAAGGTGATTTTAAAAGTAGAATTAAAAATCCTGAAAAGTCTGATTTATCTGTTCTTGCTATTACTTACAATAATATGGCAGATACCATTGAGCAAAATATTGAAGAGATTAAATCTGTTGATGTATTACGTAGAGAATTGATAGCCAATGTATCTCATGATCTAAGGACTCCTCTTGCAATTATGCAAGGTTACGTAGATACTTTACAAATTAAAAAAGGAAATCTAAGTGAGCAACAGGAAAGTGATTATATAAACATTATTAGCAAGAGTATCAATCAACTAACGAAATTAGTCTCTCAATTATTTGAATATTCTAAATTGGAGTCTAAACAAATAGTACCACAAAAAGAGCCTTTTGCAATCACTGATTTAATTAACGACATTCAGGCAAAATATCAAATAATAACTAAAGAAAAGAATATAAAATTAACTGCTGCAATACAAGAAGATACACCAATAGTCTTTGCTGACATATCTCTTGTAGAGCGTGTTTTTCAAAATTTAATAGAGAACGCTATAAAATTCACACCTAATAATGGTAGCATTGATATTATTACCAATTATGATAATAATAATGTAAGCGTTAGGATTAAAGATTCTGGAAAAGGAATAAGTTTAGAAGAACAAAAAAATATTTTTGAACGTTTTAGACAATCTGATAATAATCAGAAAAAAAGCGGGTTTGGACTTGGTTTGGCAATTGTAAAAAAGATAATTGAGCTTCACGGGACAACTATAAACTTAATTAGTAAACCAAATGAAGGTAGTACTTTTGAATTCTATTTGCCAAGTTATCAAAGTATTTAATTTAGTATCATAAAAAAACTCACAGCAAATTGCTGTGAGTTTTTTTTTATTTACATTAAAGTTTTAATCATTGATGCTTTACCAATAACTTAAACTATTTCATTGTTTTTTTATCTTGTAACTGTTCCGCTAGGAAAAGATGCGTTATTTAAAGTCATTGTATTAACATTAGCCATTCCTGTTACTGTAGCAGCAGTTCCAACTAAAGGTTTTAAAACAAATGGTTCGCTACTATTATCTGGTTCTGGCTCAATAGAAACTACAATCTTTTTACCTCTTAAATCTAATGGGAATGTTAACCCAGTAATTGCAACTCCTGTGGCTAAAAAATCTTCACCTGGAAATTGTGGTGCTGGTAAATTCCCGCTAAAAAAACTTGAATTGTCACTTCCAGTTGCAGTGTCAAATTTTCCTGTTGACAATACAATATCATTATTAGTTCCTACAACAACCCAACCTTCATACTTCCATCCAGAACCTAAAGATGGCAATCCAGTTAATCCAGCATTTGGTGGATTCATAAACCATACTCCTGCTTCATCATTGTCTAATGCGTCTGTTGGAGATGCTAATATGAATTTTCCCTGTGCAGATAATATTCCTACTAATTGATTTTCTACACTTACAGAAACTGAATTTGCATTTCCAATAAAATCACCGCTTAACAATTTTGTGTTTGAAGGAATTAAAGCATCAGCAGCAGATTCTCCTTCTGGCTCAATAGATAGTACAAATTTTGTTGCAGCATCTATATTGCTTTTTTCAACACTGAATACTTGTGAAGAAGATATACTAGTAAATGTCCCTGTAGAAATTGGGCTTCCATTAACAATAATCCAACCTTCATATACATAATCAGAACCTAAAGTTTCAAGATTGTTTATATTTAATGTAATATTTGCCATTTCTGGTCCATTATCATTATCATCGCTTGAGCAAGATGTAATTAATAATCCACCTATAGCAAATAATAGAATTTTTTTAAACATATATTTTTTTTAACAATTAATTATTCTCTTTTTTTATCAAATTTAAAGCAGAACCTTCATTATACCATGCTATCTGACCTTCATTGTATGTGTGATTCAATTTGATCGTGTTTTTTGATCCATCAGTATGAACAATTTCTAAACTTAACTGTCTACCTTCAGCAAACTCATTCAAATCTGTAAAGTTGAATGTATCGTCTTCTTGAATCAAATCATAATCAGCTTCATTTGCAAATGTCAAACCAAGCATACCTTGTTTCTTTAGATTTGTTTCATGAATTCTTGCAAAAGATTTTACAATAACTGCAACTACACCTAAATGTCTTGGCTCCATTGCTGCATGTTCTCTAGATGAACCTTCTCCATAGTTGTGTTCTCCTACAACAATTGAAGGAACTTTTGCTGCCTTATATGCTCTTGCAGTTGTTGGAACTGGTCCAAACTCTCCTGTTAATTGATTTTTAACTTTATTTGTTGCTTTTCCAAATGCATTTACTGCACCAATTAAACAATTTTCTGAGATGTTATCTAAATGTCCTCTATATTTTAACCAAGGTCCAGCCATAGAAATATGATCTGTAGTACATTTTCCAAATGCTTTGATTAAAAGTTTTGCTCCATTAATTTCATTACCAATAGGTTCAAAAGGTGTTAGCAGTTCTAGCCTTCTAGATGCTGGATTAACAACAACGCTAACTCCGCTACCATCTGCTACTGGTTCTAAATAACCATTATCTTTTACTTCAAACCCTTTTGGCGGTAATTCCCAACCTGTTGGCTCATCAAATCTTACTTCTTCTCCATTTTCATTTATTAATGAGTCTGTAAGTGGATTAAAGTCAAGTCTACCTGCAATTGCAATAGCAGCAGTTATTTCTGGTGAAGCCACAAATGCGTGCGTATTTGGATTTCCATCAGCACGTTTTGCAAAATTTCTATTAAATGAATGAACTATACTGTTCTTTGGAGCATTTTTAGGATCGCTATATCTTGCCCATTGTCCGATACATGGTCCACAAGCATTTGTGAATATTTTCGCGTTTAGTTTTTCAAAAATTCCAATAATTCCATCTCTATCCGCAGTATATCTTACTTTTTCTGATCCAGGATTAATTCCTAATTCAGCTTTCATTTTCAATCCTTTGTCTAATGCTTGTTGCGCAATAGATGATGCTCGTGATAAATCTTCGTATGAAGAATTTGTACAAGATCCAATTAATCCCCATTCTACAGCAACCGGCCAATCATTAGCTTTTGCTTTTACTGTCATATCTCTTCCAACTTTGGTAGATAAATCTGGAGTGAAAGGTCCGTTGATTAAAGGCTTCAGCGTAGTTAAGTCTATTTCGATTACTTGATCAAAGTACTTGTCAGGATTTGCGTAACATTCGGCATCTGCTGTAAGATGTTCTCTTACCTCGTTAGCTGCATCTGCAATATCTGCTCTATCTGTAGCTCTCAGGTATCTATCCATACTATCATCGTAGCCAAAAGTAGAAGTCGTCGCTCCTATCTCAGCTCCCATGTTACAGATGGTTCCTTTACCAGTGCAACTCAAGTTGATCGCTCCGTCACCGAAGTACTCCACGATCGCACCCGTTCCACCTTTTACAGTAAGGATATCTGCTACTTTGAGAATTACATCTTTTGGAGATGACCATCCTGATAATTTTCCTGTAAGCTTGACACCTATTAGCTTTGGATTTTTTAGCTCCCATGGCATTCCTGCCATCACATCTACAGCATCTGCTCCACCTACACCAATGGCTACCATACCTAGACCACCTGCGTTTACAGTGTGACTATCCGTACCGATCATCATTCCACCTGGAAATGCGTAATTCTCCAATACTACTTGGTGGATGATACCTGCACCTGGCTTCCAAAATCCGATACCATACTTATCTGATACGGACTCTAAGAAGTTAAATACTTCATTACTCGTGTTGAGCGCGTTTTGAAGATCTGCATCTGCACCTATCTTAGCTTGGATCAAGTGATCACAGTGTACTGTCGAAGGAACTGCTACCTTGTCCTTACCTTCCATCATAAATTGCAATAATGCCATCTGAGCCGTAGCATCCTGCATCGCTACTCTATCCGGAGCAAACATTACATAATCTTTACCTCTACCGTAATCCTGGAGGGGACTTTCTTCGTGAAGGTGAGAATATAGTATCTTCTCTGATAATGTAAGAGGTCTACCTAACTTCTCTTTCGCTACGAGTAACTTCTCGCCTAAGGTCTCATAATGAGCCTTGATCATATCTATGTCAAATGCCATTGTTTATATTTAATTGTTAACAAGTGTTGCAAATTTAAAAAATCTACTGGAATACTAAGTATGAAAGCCCTTTAAGACAAGGCAATCCGGCTATTTAGAACATTTCCTAGTAATA
>CALIIP010000158.1 GCA_938018045.1 uncultured Flavobacteriaceae bacterium | reverse complement strand
TTTGGCTTTATGCATATGCGACAATACAATTGCTGCATCACGTGCATGATATCTTGGCGCAGGATCAAATTGTTTGTAAGAAGTTTCGTGTTCTTCATCAACTATGATCAATCCAAGATTAGAAAACGGCAAGAATAATGATGAACGAGCGCCTAAAATAATCTGTGCTTTTGGTTTATTATCCAGTACATTATTCCAAACTTCTACACGTTCATTCATCGAATATTTGGAATGAAAAACGGCAACTTTATCACCAAAATAATGTTGTAGTCGTGTGATGAGTTGTGTAGTCAAAGCAATCTCTGGAAGCAAGTATAATACTTGCTTTTTTTTATCTAGTTCTTTTTGGATTAAATCAGCATAAATCTCTGTTTTACCGCTACTTGTAACTCCGTGAAGCAATACAACATCCTTTTCTTTAAATGACGCTTCAATCTCGTCTAACGCCTTAGATTGATGCTCATTCAGTGTTTTTAATTGGTTGTTTTTTCCTTCAAAAGTAATTCTATCAACTTGGATAAAATAGTATTCAAAAACTTCTTTTTCAACCAATGCTTTTATCACTGCAGCAGAACTTCCAGATGCTGTTTCTAAATCAGTAACTTTAATTGGTTTTTTTGTACTTGCTTGCAATTGAAAGTAAGATAAAACGGCTTCGCGCTGTTTCTTTGCTCTATTTAATGATTCTAATAAATCATTTAATTTATCTTCAGTATATATAGGATTCAGTCGAACATACTTTACCAATTTCGGTTTGTATTGCTCGTAAATTCGTTCTTTTAAAATAATAGCTTCTTTGTCGAGCATCGATTTTAAAATCGGAAAGACTGTTTTTTTATTTAAGATACTAACAATTTGATTTACATTTAATTCTGACTGATGCTGCAAAGCTTCGAAAATTAAAAACTCATCATTACTGAGTTCATTTTCGGCAGCAAAATCATTGTTTTTCAGAATAGCAGTTTCACTTTCTAGCATAAATGCAGATGGTAAAGCAGCACGAAAAACATCGCCCAACGTACACATATAATAATCAGAAATCCATTGCCAATGCTGCAGCTGAATTTCGTTTACAATTGGTGCATCATCTAATATTTGATGTATGTCTTTTGCGTCATATCCTTTTGGAGCATTTTGATGAATTTCATACACCAATGCAGTATAAACCTTCTTTTTACCAAATTCTACAGCAACACGCATTCCCTTTTTTAAGAACTGTGACTCTGCTTCTGTTATCTTATAAGTAAATAACTTTGGCAGCGGAATTGGCAATATGACGTTTATAAAATAGATGGAGTTTAGCCTAAAAGCAATGTTTTAATTTTTGCAAGCACCTGCTTTTCAGAACGATTACGTCCGTAAAAAGCATCAGCAATTGTTACGCAAGTTCTCCAAATAGCACGTTCAACATTTGGTGGGAATAACGCTTCGTTTTCCTTTTTGAATGCTGCAAAGTCATCAACAAATTCATCTGAGTGATCTTCAAAAGCACTTGCGTGCAAAAAGTCGAAGACTATTTCTATTTGATATACAGCGTCATTTCCAAATTCGTCTTCTGAATCATCAATTTCCATCCAATGATTGGTTACTGTTTTCTTTAATGATGAGAATTCTTCTTCTCTAACTACATTATCGCACGCAGCAACAGCAAAAAATAGTTTTCCTAAGTTTTGGTAAAATTTATTTCCAATTAAATCCATAAATAGTGTTTTTATATTGTTTTTCAAAAATACACTTTTTTGTAATTGTGAGATTTTGTTTAACTGTTTATTTGTGTAATAGTGGATGCGTTTATTTTGCTTATTTGTTGAAACGTTTAATATTAAGAGATTACTTCGTCATTCTTCCAAGCAATGACATATGGAAAAGATTCTTCACTACGTTCAGAATGACAAAACAATTATTCATTTTTTCATTCTTAATTATTCATTGTTTTTTTTGGCACGTTGTTTGTAAAGTAGTAATTGTAATGCTAACCAAGTATTATTAATTTAAAATACAAATACCATGAAAAAAAGAATCTTATTAGTTGCCTTAATTGCTTTATCAGCAATATCAATGCAAACATCAAAAGCATTCGCAACAGGAATTTCAACAACCATTTACAATTCATCAGACAATTCAATGACATTCGTTGAGAACGGAATTACATTTTCAGTTTTCGAAAATGGTGAGTTTGATTTTTATTTAAATTCTTTATCTAATGGTACAAACGTTAGTTATGATAGTCCGGGAGTTAGCATTAGTTTTAATTCTGGATATGATTATGATCCGTATGTACAATATGATAGTTACGGAGCAATCATCCAAATAGAAGACACTCCAATATATTATGATCGCTACGGACGCATAAAACGTGCAGGAGTTATAAATATCAATTATAATTCAGGTAGACTGAACAGAATTGGTAATTTAAATATCTATTATAATAACTATGGAAATTATTCTCACTGCTCTGGATATATCAATACATATAACAGAAATTATGTGTATCACCCTTATCACAATTGGTTTGTAAGACCATTCATTGGCTTTACAATTGTAAGAGTGAATCCATACAGATATAACTACAACCCTTATAGATACACTTATTACAGAGACAATCGTTACGGTTACAAGCACAATAGAAACAGATATGATATCCGTCAGCAGAAAAGAAAAACATACAACAGTAGAAGTAGAACTGCAAACAATACAAGAAGAAACAGTGATTATAGGAGTTCAAGAACTGCATCTACAAGAAATTCAAACACTCGCAGAGTTTCTGATAGAACAGCAACGAATACAAGAAGAAATCAAGGAACTGTTCGTGATAACAATAGTGTAAGAACTGATAGAAATACTCGTAGTACAACAAGAAAACCTTCTCAAACGCAGAGAACTAATAGAACAGTGCAAAGAAAACCTTCCCAAACACAGAGAACTAATAGAACTGTGCAAAGAAAACCATCTCAAACACAGAGAACTACTCGAAGTACTCAAAGGAAACCTGCGCAAACGCAGAGGACAACGCGAAGTACTCAGAGGAAACCTACACAGGCAAGAAGTAAAAGTAGAACTGCTCAAAGACAACCTTCTAAAAGTACAAGAAGCACATCTTCAAGAGGTAAATCTACAAATTCAAGAAGTACGGGAAGAAGACGTTAAGAATAATCCCAAATAACTCCAAAAAAAGAATCCTGTCCGCCATTGGCGAGACAGGATTTTTGATTTTATGATTCTTCTTGTTTTTTTATTTTTCTACTTCCTTCGTACATATCATACCGTACAAATCTACAATCTAAATCTCCGTTTTTAAGAGGTATTCGCTTAGAAGTTCGTAAACCTACATGTTTTAAAGCATCTAAATCTGAAGTAATAAACCAAACTCTTGAGTCTGGATAACCGTTTTTAAGGGTATCTCCTATTTTCTTGTAAAATTCTTCAGCATCGATATTTAAACGCTCACCATAAGGAGGATTAAATAAAATGGTCGTTGAACCAAATACTTCTTTCATTGAATTGAAAAAATTAACATGATGTATTCCTATAAACTCAGATAAATTAGCACTTTCAACGTTTTCATTTGCTTTTCTAACAGCAGAAGGTGCTTTATCAAATCCCATGATTTTAAACTGAGGATTTACAATCTTTTTTAAGAGTGAATCTTGAATTGTGAAGTACAAATCTTCGTCATAATCACTCCATTTTTCAAAACCAAATTCTGGCCTATTGATATTGGCAGGAATATTACAAGCAATCATCGTTGCTTCTATCAAAATAGTTCCAGATCCACACATTGGATCAATAAAATTACTATGACCTGTGTAACCTGAAAGCAATACCAATCCTGCAGCAAGAACTTCGTTAATCGGTGCAATATTAGTAGATGTTCTATAACCTCTTTTATGCAAAGAATCACCTGAAGAATCAAGAGAAACAGTACAAATTTCTTTCTGAATATGAATATGAATTTTTAAATCTGGATGTTTTAAATCTACGTTTGGACGCTTATGGTATTTATGACGAAAATAATCTGCAATTGCATCCTTTGATTTTAAAGAGATGTAATGAGAATTGGTCGTGAAAAACTTAGAATTTACAACTGCTCCAATAGCAAATGTACCGTCAACAGACATGTAATCTTCCCATTTTATTTTCTGAAGACTTTCATATAAATCTTCTTCGTCAAATATCTTAAAAGTACGAATAGGTTTTAAAATTCTAATTGCTGTTCGCAATGTCATATTTGCTTTATACATAAAGCCTGTATCGCCATAAAAAGAAACATTTCGCACTCCTTTTTTAACATCAACAGCACCCAAATCTTTCAATTCGTTTTCTAGCACTTCTTCTAATCCGAACATGGTAGTTGCTACCATTTTGAAGTTTTTACCCATCCATTTAAATTTGATGCAAAGATAACGTATTTTTGTGATGATAATTATTATTTATGAATACATCTACAGATTGGTTTGCTTCGTGGTTTGATACCGATTTTTATCACACCTTATATAAACACCGCGATGATAAGGAAGCACAACTCTTTATGACCAATTTAGTTGCTTATCTGAAATTAAAAAAAGGTGCTAAAATCTTAGATTTACCATGCGGAAAAGGCCGTCACTCAGTATTTTTAAATTCATTAGGCTTTGATGTTATAGGAGCAGATTTATCACAAAACAGCATAGACTTTGCAAAACAATATGAAAACGAAACTTTAGAGTTTTTGCAACATGATATGCGCAAAGAATTTGAAACAAAATTTGATGCGATTTTTAACTTATTTACAAGCTTCGGTTATTTTGTTGATGATTCTGAAGATATAAACGTTCTAAAAAACATTAAGAATGGTTTAAAAGATGAAAATAGTTTTGCTATCATTGATTTTATTAATATCAAAAAAGCTATAAAAAATTTAGTCACAAAAGAAACAATCAATAGAGAGGATCTTCAGTTTAATATCACACGCTCAATTGAAAATGGATTTATTGTTAAGAATATAGAAGTTATAAGTGATAATAAAAAATATGAATATTTTGAACGTGTTAAATGTCTAGATTTCCCGAAGATAAAAACATATTTAGATACTGTTGGTTTGAAATTGCAAGCAGTTTTTGGCGATTATGATTTACAAGAGTTTGATGAAGAAAAATCAAGCAGATTACTTTTAATCCTTTCTAAATGAACCTATTAATACTATTTTTATCTGTTGTAGTTGGAGTTTTAGTTGTATATGTACTAAAGCCTAAGAAATCTATTACACAATTATTACTTTCTTTTAGTGGTGCATATTTATTGGCAATCACAGTAACTCATTTATTACCAGAAGTTTTTGAAAATTCAACTAAAAATATTGGTGCATTTATAATTCTAGGATTGTTAATTCAGTTAGTAATGGATTATTTTTCTAAAGGTGCAGAACATGGTCATATTCACGTTCATGGAAATAAATTTCCTGCGATTTTATTTGTGAGTTTATGTTTACATGCTTTTATGGAAGGAATTCCACTGGCAAATAATGAACATCAGGAATTATTATGGGCAATTGTAGTTCATAAAATACCTATTACAATTGTTTTGGGAAGTTTTTTAGCGTATTCAGAAACTACATTAATCAAAAGCCTTTCTTTACTTTTACTATTTGCTCTGATGTCACCTTTGGGAAGTTATGCTGGTGCAAATGCTGCATTAATGCTGGAATACAAAACAGAAATTACAGCAATTATTATTGGAATATTCTTACATATTTCTACAATTATAATCTTCGAAAGTGCTGAAAATCATAAATTTAACTCTGCTAAATTTATTGCAATTGTTATTGGTTTTGGAGTTGCTTTGCTATTTTAATTAGCGACTTCACTAATAAACTTAATTCGCATAAGTCTTAACTCATCGTAGTCATAATCACCATCAAATTCTTCTATTGCTTCGTCAATTTTGTCAGATTCGGCGTCCATAAAATATTCGTAAATCTCTTCTTGCTGATCTTCATCAAGTATCTCATTTAGATGATATCCAATATTTAATTTCGTTCCACTAAATACAATACTCTGCATTTCTACAATCAACTCTTCTAATTTTAATCCTTTAGATTTAGCAATATCTTCAAGAGGTATTTTTTTATCCGTATTTTGAATTATTGATAATTTTAAAGACGAATTAACTCCTGTACTTTTTACAACTAAATCTTCTGGTCTAAGAATATCATTCTCATCAACATAATCTGCTATCAAAGCAATAAAATCATTACCAAATTTTCGTGCTTTACCTTCTCCAACTCCATGAACACTAGATAACTCTTCAATCGTTATTGGATATTTGAGCGTCATGTCATCTAACGATGGGTCTTGAAAAACTGCAAATGGTGGTACTCCTTGACGTTTACCAACTCTTTTCCGTAAGTCTTTCAACATTTTCATCAACTTGTCATCAACACTTCCTCCAGCACTCTTTGCATTTACAATAACACCATCATCATCTGTATCATAAACATGATCTTCTGACATCAGAAATGAAGTCGTATTTTCTATGTAATCCTTTCCTTTTTGAGTCACTTTTACAACACCATATTGTTCTATTTCTTTACGAATTAGATTTACAACTAATACCTGACGTAAAAGTGCCATCCAATAGTTTGCGTTTTTTTCTTTTCCTTTTCCAAAAAATGGTTGCTCATGAGTTTTATGAGAAATTAACATAGCATTTTCATTACCAACAATAGTATTTACAACTTCTTTTGGCTTATATTTTTCTTTAGTTGCAAGAATTGTTTCAATTAGCAACTTCACATCATTTTTAGCTTCGGCTTTTTTCTTCGGATTTCTTGTATTGTCATCCATATCTGCACCTAAGCCATTTACTTCATCAAATTGTTCTCCAAAATAATGTAGTAAATATTTACGACGGCTCATAGAAGTTTCAGCATAACCAACAACTTCTTGCAATAATGCATGACCAACTTCTTGCTCGGCAACAGGTTTTCCTGCCATAAACTTTTCTAACTTCTCTATATCTTTGTATGCATAAAATGCCAAACAGTACCCTTCGCCATCGTCTCGTCCTGCTCTACCAGTTTCTTGATAATAACTTTCTAAACTTTTTGGAATATCATGATGAATTACAAAACGAACGTCTGGTTTGTCAATTCCCATTCCAAAAGCGATGGTTGCAACAACAACATCTGTATCTTCCATCAAAAACATATCTTGATGTTTTACTCTCGTTTTTGCGTCTAATCCTGCATGGTAAGGAACTGCTTTAATTCCATTTACTTGTAATACTTGTGCAACTTCTTCAACCTTTTTACGGCTCAAACAATATACAATACCAGATTTTCCAGCATATTTTTTTACAAAGCGAATAATATCACTATTCACATCCTCAGTTTTCGGACGCACTTCATAAAATAAATTTGGTCTATTAAAAGATGCTTTAAAAGTTGTAGCATCAGACATTCCTAATGTTTTAAGAATATCTTCTTGTACTTTTGGAGTTGCAGTAGCCGTAAGACCGATAATAGGAACATCATCTATCTTACTTATAATAGTCTTTAAATTTCTATATTCAGGACGGAAGTCATGTCCCCATTCTGAGATACAATGTGCTTCATCAATTGCAACAAAAGATATCTTTTGACCTTTTAAAAAGTCTATATATTCTTCTTTCGTTAGTGATTCTGGTGCAACATATAGCAACTTTGTAATACCGTTTTCTATATCTGATTTTACTTGCGCTACATCACCTCTATTTAAAGATGAATTTAAAACGTGTGCAATACCGTGTTCTGAAGATACTCCGCGAATTGCATCAACCTGATTTTTCATTAGGGCAATTAATGGAGAAACAACAATAGCTGTTCCTTCTTGCATTAACGCAGGTAATTGGTAACACATTGATTTACCACCTCCTGTAGGCATAATGGCAAAAGTATTATCTCCAGCGACTAAGCTTTTAATAACTTGCTCTTGTAAACCTTTAAATTGCGTGAATCCAAAATATTTTTTCAGCGCTTGATGTAAATCAATTTCCTTCACAAACTAACTATTATTAATCATATTTTAAATACATTTGCAACTACAAGGTAGTACTTTTTTTTGAATCCAAAAAAACATTTCTTGAAAACCAATACATCTATTATTGCACTTGCTAAACAAACCATCGCTATTGAAAGTGATGCGATAGCGAATTTAACGAATTTTATAGACCAATCGTTTGAAAATTGTGTTAAACTTATTCACAATTCTAAAGGACGGGTAATTATTACAGGAATTGGCAAAAGCGCCATTATTGCAAATAAAATTGTTGCAACCTTTAATTCTACTGGAACTCCAGCAATATTTATGCATGCTGCAGATGCAATTCATGGTGACTTAGGTTCTATTTTAAAAGATGATGTTGTTATTTGTATTTCAAAAAGTGGTAATACACCAGAAATAAAAGTTTTAGTGCCGTTGATTAAGAATTACGGTAATAAAATTATCGCCTTAACAGGAAATATCGAATCCTTTCTTGGTTTGCAATCTGACTATGTTTTAAACTCATATGTTGAAAAAGAAGCATGTCCAAATAATTTAGCACCAACATCAAGCACAACTGCACAATTAGTAATTGGTGACGCTTTGGCTGTTTGTTTGTTAAACTTAAATGACTTTGGAAGTAAAGACTTTGCAAAGTATCATCCAGGAGGAGCATTAGGAAAAAAATTATATTTACGCGTGAGTGATTTGGTTGAAAAAAACGAAAAGCCACAAGTAAATCCTACATCATCTATAAAAGATGTAATTGTTGAAATTTCTGAAAAACGTCTTGGAGCAACTGCTGTAATTGACAATGATAAAATTATTGGTATAATTACTGATGGTGATATTCGAAGAATGCTTAAAAATACAAATGATTTTTCAGGACTTACTGCAAGTGATATAATGAGTGAAAATCCGAAGGTGATAGATACTGATGCTATGGCTGTAGATACTTTGGAAACAATGGAATCGCACAATATAACTCAAATTCTTGCACATAACAATGGTGCTTATGCTGGAATTGTACACTTACACGATTTAATCAAAGAAGGAATTTTTTAAGATGGCAGAAGATAAAAACGGCATGTCATTTTTAGGTCATCTCGAAGAGTTGCGTTGGCATTTGGTCCGTTCGTTTCTTGCTATCACAATTGTTGCAATTGCAGTATTTATTTTTTCTGAAGTTATATATGAAGACTTTCTACTTGCACATTTAAAAGGGGATTTCCCTACATATAGATGGATGTGTAATCTTGCAGGATCTATAGGCTTTGAAAGTGATTTTTGTAATATTACATTCACAACAAATCTGCAAAGTTTAGCACCAACTGGTCAGTTAATGAATCTTGTTTGGACTTCAATGATATTAGGATTTATTGTTGCTTTCCCTTATGTTTTATGGGAAATGTGGCGCTTTATAAGTCCAGGACTTGAGAAAAAAGAACGTAGAAAATCGAGAACATTTATTTTCTTTGCTTCACTCCTATTTTTTATCGGCGTTTTATTTAGTTATTACGTAATTGCACCATTATCTGTTTACTTTTTCTACAATTTTAAGATTACTGATATGATTCAAAATCAGTTTGATTTTAAAACTCATATAAACCTAATTACAAACACATTACTTGGTGTATCACTAATGTTTGAATTACCAGTAATTATTTACTTTTTGACAAAAATGGGCTTGGTAACTCCAGATTTTTTAAAGAAATATAGAAAAATAGCGTTAGTATTAGTATTGGTGCTATCAGCAATTATAACGCCTCCAGATGTAGCTAGTCAAGTTATTGTTACCATTCCGATTATGATATTATATGAAATTAGTATTTTTATATCGAAAAGAGTGTTGAAAAGGCAGTCAAAAGTTGGCAGTTAACAGTAAAACAGTCAATTATAGATACTAAATGTTTTTACAAAACGTTCTGTCATTCTGAGTAAAACGAAGAATCTCAATAATTCTATAGATTCTTCACTATGTTCAGAATGACAAGAAAATAAATGAATACACAGTCTGCAAACTGTAGACTGTAAAAACTGAAGACTGAATAAAGATGATATTAAGAGCAGAAAATATTCAAAAGAATTACGGCAGCCGAATGGTTGTGAAAGGTATTTCACTAGAAGTTGAACAAGGTCAGATTGTGGGTCTTTTAGGACCAAATGGTGCAGGAAAAACTACTTCTTTTTATATGATTGTTGGTATGGTACAACCAAATGACGGTCGTATATATCTTGATGATCAAGAGATTACAACAGATGCAATGTATAAACGTGCTCAAAAAGGTATTGGTTATTTGGCACAAGAAGCATCTGTGTTTAGAAAACTATCTGTTGAAGATAATATCCTGTCTGTTTTGCAATTTACTGACTTATCAAAAAAGGAACAGAAACAAAAAAT
>CALIIP010000157.1 GCA_938018045.1 uncultured Flavobacteriaceae bacterium | reverse complement strand
CTTCTTGTCCATAATGAGTATAAGTCCACCAATACATGACATTAAAATTCCTATGTTTCTTAATTTTTTTGTTTTCATTAATATCAGTTTTATTGGATTATTTTTATCGAAAATGAATTTTTTTTACCATTGCAGCTAACGGTCTTGTATATGAAAAGTAGTGGGTTTTAGGCACTATCTTTTCAGGTTATCACTGAACTTAAATTTATAAAATTCATTTTTGTTTAAGCACTTAAACCACTATTTTTTATATACTTTGTTGTAGCCAGTACTTATCCATTCTATTGCCTTATTCATTACTTTTCCAGAAAACATATTGTCTACATTTAAACTTTCATTCACCTCTATATCGGGAAATACGCCATCTTTATGAACAGTTTTATCTTTACTCATATAAAATGAAACAGAAGGATTTAATGAAACATTATTGTAAATAGAAAACCAACTATTTGTAGTTGTATAACCCGCTGTTTGTTCTCCAATTAATTTAATGTTCTTTTGTCCTTTTAATGCAGATGCAACTACTTCGCCAGAACTTGCGGTATATCTTCCAATTAAAATGACAATTGGTGTATTTTCTGTGGAAATTTGACATTCTATTTCGGGAATATTTGATAAACTATTTTCTCCAAAAAAGAAATTACCATTTTTTAATTCCCATTTTTCTTCATAATTTTTGTTGTCGATGGTAGTTCCTCCCAATTCAAGGTTTTGTAATAATTCTCCTATACCAGAAATCATAGGATATACAGTTCCTCCTAAATTACGTCTTAAATCGATAATATAACCTTTAGGATTTATTTTTGATAAATCACAAATAGCTTTTCTTAATTTCATTACGTAGTTATTATTTATACTATCTATGCCTTGATTATTTAGGAAAAATGGTATTTCCACATACGCTATAGAATCAAGAATAACTTTTGTTTTAACTTCTTTGTTTTCAATTAACATTGATACAATCCTATCTTGCTTCTCTTTATGTTTTATACTATTGTAGTCATAATTTACACTTCTTGTTTTTTTAGTATTAGTCCAATATTGTTTCCCATTGATAACTAAAAACCCGTGATAGT
This sequence comes from uncultured Flavobacteriaceae bacterium, assembly GCA_938018045.1. Classification (GTDB taxonomy): domain Bacteria; phylum Bacteroidota; class Bacteroidia; order Flavobacteriales; family Flavobacteriaceae; genus Urechidicola. Next base: position 1,487 of record CALIIP010000157.1, on the reverse strand, counting down.
CGCCTAATTCTCCTAACAAATATTGTATTGGATTTATGACTGAATTAATTGAATCTGAATCGTTAAACTTCGCATAAACTCTTTCTTCTAATTTTGGCCAATTAACATCATTCCTGTAAATAGAATGGATTTTAGCTGTTATAATAATTGAGTCCAAGATTCTTTTTGATTCGGTTCTTTTTGACTCATTTATTTGCCCAAAACAACTAAAGGTTAAAATAGAAATAATTAATATTAGAAATTGTTTTTTCATTTAGAGTTTGGTTTTTCTCGTATTGGCTACAACGACTAGGCTATGATTAGTACGGGAATTAAAAGCGATTAATTTCCGATTAAGCACTTAGCCAAAACTTTTTATTTTGTTTTATCTTTTTTATTTTAAAGCCAAATCAAAAAGATTTGGCGGACTTGGTTTAAAGCACAAAACTTTGGGTTAAGCACCAAACCCCGTATTAATTATAGCCCTTGTTGTACACTGGCGTTTTACGTCCAACGGTTTTTAATTTCCGTTATTTTATTTTCTAATATACTCGAGAATTTTTCTTCATTAAACTTCTCTTTTTGTTCGAATTTTTTTATGACTTTTACACTTTGAGTATAAATTTGTAACAATTCAGATATTTTAGGTTTCAATGCTATTGCATTATCAGCTGTAAAATGAACTGTTTTATTCCTCAAACTAAATAGGTTTTTAATTTCGTTTAGGTGAACTTTATTGTTACTTAAGTCATTTTTAAATATATAAATCAAGCGTTCCATTATTCTAGAAATTGAAATTCGAGTATAACTAAAATCGTCAATAATTCCTGTTTGATTTAAGAATAGCAAATGTCTATTTACAAGTGTCTCAATAAAAAAACCGAAATTATTTAAATGACCTAATATTTCAATTGAGTCTATTCTATGATTAAACCCGAATTTATGTTTTTCCGTTTCTGCTCTAAATTGAGATTTTTGCCAAGCATTTGACATTAAGTCTGATGTCTCGTTCGTAAGAATATCAGGTATGTTAGATTGTAAAATCCCAACAGTATCAACTGGCAAATTAGTTTTATCAATTATATCTCTGTCTTCTGTTGATGGTTCAATAGAATTTAACTCTTCGGAAAAAAGGATAGATGCAAATTCATATTTTAGAGCTGTATTTAAATAATGAAATGATTCTTGTAAAAAAAACGCTCCACCAAGTTGTAGTTTTGAATATGTCTCTATTTCGTGTTTATTGCTCATTTTAGCTTGTGTACAACAATTGTATATAGAACATATGTTCTATATACCTCCAATATAAAATATATATAACATATGTTATATATATCTTTTATATAAATTTTTAAAAATCAAGAGGGTTTTTTATTTTTTTAAAAATTGTAGTGGCAACATGCGTATATATTTCAGTTGTCTTGCTAGAGCTATGACCCAATAATACTTGAATTTGTCTTAAATCTACACCTGCTTCTAATAGATGTGTGGCAAAACTATGTCTTAGC
>CALIIP010000156.1 GCA_938018045.1 uncultured Flavobacteriaceae bacterium | reverse complement strand
TCCGGTATCAGGCGAGCGTGAATGCTACTGTGTTCACATTCGCCTGATACCGGAAACCTGATACCGGGTACCAGAATAACGAAGTTGACAAATTTAATTCTGCCTATTTTTTGATCTAAATGTTATGAGACAGCCCCTTTTATGTTTTTTCAATTATAGATCTTAATCGTAAATAACAATCACAATTCAACTAAAAACAAGCTTCATCAATAAAAGTATTTTGTAACATATCATTGACATTAATATATTTTTTATTAAATTTACTATTGAATTAATAAAATTCCTTCTACTTATTTAGAAGAAATTACCCAACAATAAGACAAAAACCCAATCAGAAGCTCTCAAAATTACCTTCTATTATTGGGCTAAAAAGAAAAAGCGACACGAGTGCCGCTTTGAATGTTTTCACAACGGAATAATCCTTATTGTGATTAGATTTCAATTTGTACCCAAATATAAACAAAAAAAGTTATGAAAAAAATTTTAGGCCTAGATTTAGGTACAACATCCATTGGATGGGCTCTAGTAAATGAAGCTGAAAATAAAGATGAGGTGTCAAACATAGTTAAACTAGGCGTTAGATTAGTACCATTATCTGTAGATGAAAAAACTAATTTTGACAAAGGCAAACCTATTACTACAAATGCTGACAGAACTCTAAAAAGAGGTGCTCGAAGAAACTTACAAAGATTCAAATTAAGGAGAAAATTTTTAATCGACACTCTTCGGAATGCCGGATTCTTGAAATCTACTGATAATTTAACAGAAATCGGGAACGGAACGACCCACGAAACATTAAGGCTTAGAGCCATAGCTGCAACTCAAAAAATTCCAATACAAGATTTCGTAAAAGTTCTCTTACTAATCAACAAAAAGAGAGGTTATAAAAGTAGTAGAAAATCTAAAAACGAGGAAGAAGGAAGCTTAATTGACGGTATGTCTATTGCAAAAGAACTATATGTTGAAGGCTTAACTCCAGGAGAATTTGTTTTAAACTTATTAAACAACAATAAAAAGTACATCCCTGACTTTTATCGTTCTGACCTACAGAATGAATTTGATCTTGTATGGAATAATCAAAAAACGTTTTATCCAAAGTTATTTCTTCCTAAGTTAAAGGATGAATTGTTGAACAAAAATAAAACACAAACATGGGCTATTTGTAAAGAGCCTTTTAACTTAGTTGGCATTAAACAAACAGGCAAAGCAAACGAGAAAAGATTAGAAAAGTATAACTGGAGAACACAAGGACTAACCAGTAAATTGGAACTAGAACAAATAGCAATTGTACTACAAGAAATTAATAATGAAATCAATAAGTCAAGTGGCTACTTAGGTGCGATAAGTGATAGGAGTAAATCCCTTTACTTTAATAAAGAAACTGTAGGTCAAAACCTTTATAAGCAAATTCAAACAAACCCGCATACGTCGTTAAAGAACCAAGTATTTTATCGACAGGATTACCTAGACGAATTTGAAAGACTATGGGAAACTCAAGCACAATTTAATAAACTTCTTACCCTTGAGCTTAAAACTAAAATAAGAGATGTAATTATTTTTTATCAAAGAAGATTAAAATCTCAAAAAGGATTAATTGGCAAATGTGAATTAGAAAGCAAAGAAATAACAATTCTAATAGATGGAACAAAAAAGAATAAAACAATTGGACCCCGTGTAGTTCCTAAATCTTCTCCCCTATTTCAAGAATTTAAAATTTGGCAAAATCTTAATAATCTAGAATTGAGAAATGAAAATTCGAAAAGTACGATTGAATTTTCAAAACTTGACACCGAATCACGATACTTGGTTTTTGAAGAGTTAAACTTAAGAGGAAACCTAAAGGTAAAGGAGATAATTAAATTATTAAAATTAGATAATCCAAAAAATTGGCAATCAAATTTTGAAGAAATCCAAGGAAACAAAACCAACAAATCCCTCTTTAATGTCTATCAAAACATTGCAGCTGACGAAGGCTATGGCTTTGATTGGAATAAAAAAAATGCGCAACAAATAAAAGAAGAATTGAATGCTGTTTTTCCCTTAATCGGTATAAACAATGAAATATTAAACTTTGATCCAACAATTACTGGAAATGACTTTGACAAACAAGCTAGTTTTCAGTTATGGCATTTATTATACGCTTCTGAAGACGATCTAAAGATTGATGATGCTGACAGAACTATATACGGGAATAACAATGTAGCTCTAAAGAAAAAACTATGCACAAAATTTGGCTTTAAACCAGCATATGCAAATATGTTAGCAAACATTAGCTTAGAGCAAGACTATGGTAGCTTAAGCTCAAGAGCCATTCGAAAAATCATCCCTCATCTTCAAAATGGAAATAATTACGCTGATACTTGTAGCTTAGTTGGTTACAATCACTCCGGCTCTCTAACAAAAGAAGGCTTGGCCTCTAGAACCTTAGACCCTAAATTAACACCACTTAAAAAAAATAGTCTAAGAAACCCAGTAGTCGAGAAAATTCTAAATCAAATGGTTAATGTTATTAATCAAATTATCGACGTCTATGGAAAACCTGACGAAGTAAGGGTAGAAATGGCAAGAGAATTAAAGCAATCAGCAAAAGAAAGGGAAAAAGCAACTCAATCAATTAACAAAGCAAAAAAAAATAACGACGAGATTCGTAAAATTTTACAAACTGACCCTGTTTTTAAAATTAAGAACCCTGTTCGTAATGACATTATCAAATACAAATTATATGAAGAACTAGCCTTTAATGGCTATAAAACACTTTATACAAATCGACAAATAAAAAGAGATCGATTATTTTCAAACGAAATAGACATTGAACATATCATACCCAAAGCCTTAGTCTTCGATGATTCATTCTCTAATAAAACACTTTCATTTAAAGATGTAAACCTAGAAAAGTCAAATACAACAGCCTTCGATTATATGTCCAACAAGAGGAACAATGAATTAGAGGATTATGTAAGCAGGGTTGAAAAAATGTATAACGAAGATAAAATTAGTAAAGGAAAATATAATAAACTACTACAGCCAGAAAATGAAATATCTAACGCCTTTATCAACCGAGATTTAGTAAACAGTCAATATATTGCAAAAAAAGCGAAGGAAATACTAAGCCTAACAATTCGAACAGTAAACACGACATCTGGAAGAATCACCGCTAAGCTTAGGGAGGACTGGGATTTGATCAATGTAATGAAAGAATTAAACCTACCTAAATACGAAGCACTAGGTTTAGTTAAAATTATCGAAAGGAAAAACGGCAATAAAGTAACTCAAATCATTGACTGGACTAAGAGGAATGACCACAGACATCATGCAGTTGACGCGCTTACAGTTGCTTTTACAACGTATAATCATGTAAATTATTTAAACAATAAAAACGCAGCCAGATTTGAAAAAAGCAAAGAACTGTATGCCGTAAGAAATAAAATAACAGCTACATACACTTCAAGAAATGGCAATAAAAAAAGAAAATTTATTCCCCCCATGCTACATTTCCGAGAGCAAACTAAAGAACATTTAGAATCATTGCTAATTTCATTTAAAAATAAAAATAAAATAACAACAAATAACATTAACAAAATTAAAATTGGAAGTAAAGCACACTACGATAAAAAAGTCCAACTTACTCCGAGAGGAGAATTACATGAAGCAACCGTTTACGGTAGACGCTTAATTGATGTCGTTAAAGTAGAAAAAATTGGATCTTCTTTCGATGAGTCGAAAATAATAACAGTTACAAAACCAAGCTTTAGAGTTGCTTTACTAAGCAGACTAAATGAATTTGGCAACGATCCAAAGAAAGCGTTTACAGGCAAAAATACACTGAGTAAAAATCCAATTTATCTAGATAAAGCAAAAGGAATTGTACTCCCCTCTTCTGTTAAAACTAAAATCTATGAATATGCCTACACCATTCGTAAACCTATTTCACACGATTTAAAAATAGAAAAGGTCGTAGATAAAGGCATCAAAGAGATACTAATTAAAAGACTTAAGGAATATGAGGGTGACTCAAAAAAGGCTTTTGGTGATTTACATAAAAACCCTATTTGGTTAGACGAGAACAAAAGTATTGCACTTAAACGAGTAACTATTACTGGTTTGGCTAATGCCGAAGCGATTCATGATAAAAGAGACCATTTAGGTGAGCTCATCTTAGATAAAAATGGGAGAACCATTCCAGTAGATTTTGTAAATCCTGGTAACAATCATCATGTAGCTATTTATCGTGACGCCAGTCAAGACTTACAAGCAGAAATTGTTTCTTTTTTTGAAGCGGTAACCAGAATTAACAATGGATTTGAAGTCATAAATAAATCTCATAACAAAGAAATAGGCTGGGAATACCTATTTTCTTTAAAGAAAAATGAAATGTTTGTCATCCCCTCTAACGACTTTAATCCTCGTGATATTGATTTACTAGATGAAAAAAATAATGCGCTGATTAGTAAACACCTTTTTTATTGCCAGTCTATATCCATTAAAAAGTATGGAAATAGTACTGTAAGAGATTTTGTGTTTAGACACCATTTAGATTCTTTAAAGTCAGAAGATAGTAAATTAAAAAATACAACTTATTTTCATGTTAAGTCACTAGGAGATGAGCGATTGATTAATTGCATGAAAGTCAGAATAGACCATCTTGGTCGAATTCTTCACGTAGGTGAGTTTTAATATGCTAATGCCAATTTCTATTATTTCATTCCTGATATTCAAATGATTTAACTTAATGATCAAAAGAACATTATATTTTGGAAATCCAGCTTACTTAAGTTGCAAACTAAATCAATTGGTTGTAAAAGTAAAAAAAGATCTTACCGATATTGAAACATCAATTCCTATCGAAGACATTGGAGTTGTCCTTTTAGATCATAGCCAAATTACAATAACACATAGTGTTATAAAAAAATTAGCTAAAAATAAAGCAGTAATAATAAGTTGTAACGATCAACATATGCCAGCAACTCTAATGTTGCCTTTGGAAGGACATAACACGCAGTCAGAACGCTATCGACACCAAATTAATGCAAGTTTGCCATTAAAGAAAAACCTTTGGCAACACACTGTGGAGGCAAAGGTTCGAAACCAGTTAAAGGTATTGGAATTATTGGGTCGACCGACCAATAGACTAGAAATTTTGATAAAAAGAGTACAAAGTGGTGACCCTGATAATATTGAGGGGCAAGCAGCAGCTTTTTATTGGTCGCATTATTTAGATGGATTCATCCGAGATCAATTTGGTGATCCTCCCAATAATCTTTTAAACTATGGATATGCAATATTGAGAGCCATGGTAGCTCGTTCCTTAGTTGCAAGTGGCTTACTTCCTACTCTCGGCATCCATCACAAAAATAAATACAACGCCTATTGCCTTGCTGATGACATCATGGAGCCTTATAGACCGTTTATCGACCTGCTTGTTTTTCAAATGTATGAGGAACTTGGAATGGAATCTTTCTTATCAAAAGAGAGTAAACGTGAATTGCTCTCTATTGCAACTTTAGATGCTCAATTTCAAAATAAACGAAGCCCTCTTATGGTTGGTATGTCTTTGACTACTGCCTCAGTAGCCCAATGCTTTGAAGGAACAAAACGAAAAATAAATTACCCAGTTATGCTTTAAAAATGAATACGCATGAACGATTTAGCCAGTATAGAATAATGTGGTTGTTTGTCTTTTTTGACCTTCCGACCAACACTAAAGCAGAAACTAAAGCTGCTACTAAATTCAGGAAAATCCTTCTGAAAGATGGGTTTACTATGTTCCAATTCTCAATTTACCTCAGACACTGCTCTAGTAGAGAAAATGCAAAAGTACATGAAAAACGTGTCAAATTAGCACTTCCAGCAAAAGGCAGAATTGGAATACTTATGATTACTGACAAACAATTTGGCATGATGGAGATATACCATGGCACAAAAGAAATTCCAAAAGAAACTCCTCCTCAGCAGTTAGATTTATTCTAATTTCCTCAATCCTAACTTGCAGCGTATGTAATTCAATCACAGGGACTTATGAAGTATACCCTGTGATTGACTACGCTAAAATACAAATTGAAATCCAATCACAACAAAATTGCCTAACACCATACGATATGTCAGCCTGTGATTGACTACGCTAAAATACAAATTGAAAT
>CALIIP010000155.1 GCA_938018045.1 uncultured Flavobacteriaceae bacterium | reverse complement strand
ATATTATAACAAAAAAAATATTAGAACAAATATTTTAAAAATAGATTTAGTATGAGTGAAAAAAGCAATAAAAGCCCAATAAGCGTTAAGGAAGAGGAAGTAGATTTAGGACAATTATTTTCTGCTATTGGAAAAATGTTTTCAGATTTTTTCAACTTTTTAGGTAGAATTTTAAAAGGGCTGTTTCATTATTTAATGCTCTTTTTAATCTTTTTAAAAGGACATTTTTTTAAACTAATTATCGCGATTCTATTTGGAGCAGTTATAGGCTTTACGAAAGATTATTTGAGCCCTACAAAGTTCAGTTATGATATGATAATTCAGCCAAATTACAGGTCTATTGATCAAATATTTGAGAGTGTAGAATACTATAATGTGTTAATAGAACAAGAAGATTCTATTGCGCTAGCAGAAAAGTTTGACATCTCTCACAAACAAGCTAATAATTTAGTAGAATTTAAGCTGACTTCGTACGATACTGAAAAGGATAAATTAATAGCTTATGATCAATTTATTAAAGAGACAGATACATTAACTCATAAAAATTTCACATTTGCTACTTTTAAAGAAGATAAAGAATCAAAATTTGATTCGGACAAGTATGTTTTTAGAATAGTATCTCAGGATAATCAATTAAAATCTTTTGAAAAGATAGTTATTAATGATATTGAAAAAAATAAAACATTAAAGAATAACAGAAGAATAACACTAAATATTTTAAAATTAGATTCCATAGCAACAATTGAAGCTATAAATAAGGCAGATGAATTAAGGAAACTATATAAAGAGACTACTCTTCTAGACGCTAATAGAACAAAGAGTTCTTCAAGCACATACATAGACTTTTCAAAAGAAACCAAGCAAAATAACGACATCCAATTATTTGAAATTGTAAAAAAGTTAAAAGAGAACTTAATTGATTTAGAAAAAGAAAAAGAAAGAAGTGTAAATATTGTAAATGTTTTAACAACATTTAATCCGTCAGGAAAGAGAATAGGAACCATTTACCAGACTAAGATGTTTCGTTGGGGAGTTTTATCTGGAGGTTTAGTTTTGTTTTTTATTTTGATTAAAGTATTAAACGAATACCTTAAAAAATATAAACTAGAGCACAATTAAAGGATGTCAAAAATTGCACTAATTACCGGAATTACAGGACAAGACGGAGCTTATTTGACAGAATTTCTTCTAAAAAAAGGATATGTAGTCCATGGAATTAAAAGAAGAGCCTCGAGTTTTAATACTCAAAGAATAGATCATTTATATCAAGACCCTCATGAAGAGAGTAGAAATTTATTTCTGCACTATGGTGATATGACTGACAGTACAAACCTGATTCGAATAATTCAAGAAGTTCAGCCTGACGAAATATATAATCTAGCTGCAATGAGCCATGTTCATGTTTCATTTGACACACCAGAATATACTGCAAATGTTGATGGATTGGGTACGTTAAGACTCTTAGAAGCGATTAGAATATTGAACTTAGAAAAAAAGACAAAGATATACCAAGCATCTACTTCTGAATTGTATGGTAAGGTAAAAGAAGTGCCTCAAACAGAAACAACACCATTTCATCCGAGAAGTCCTTATGGAGTTGCTAAGATATACGCTTATTGGATAACAGTTAATTACAGGGAAGCATATAATATATTTGCTTGTAATGGAATTTTATTTAACCACGAATCTCCAGTTAGAGGAGAAACATTTGTAACTCGAAAAATAACAAGAGCAGCCTCTAAAATTGCTCTAGGTTTACAGGACAAGTTGTATTTAGGAAATCTTGATGCCAGAAGAGATTGGGGACACGCAAAAGATTATGTACGCATGATGTGGATGATTTTACAAGCAGATCAACCAGAAGATTGGGTCATAGCAACAGGTAGAACAACTACAGTTAGAGATTTTGTCATAATGGCCTTTAAGGAAACAGGAATAGAAATTGAATTTAAAGGGAAAGGTAAGGATGAAAAGGGATTTATAAAATCATGTAGTAATCCTAATTTTGTTGTTGAAATTGGAAAAGAGATTATAACTATTGATTCTCATTATTATAGACCAACAGAAGTAGATCTATTAATTGGAGACGCTACTAAAGCAAAAGAAAAACTAGGCTGGATTCCAGAATATTCATTAGAAGAATTGGTTAAAGAAATGATGGAAAATGATATTCGAATCATGCAAAAAGAAATTTATCTTAAAGACGGAGGACATACGACAAATATAAATTATGAATAAAGATTCTAAAATTTTTGTTGCGGGTCATAGAGGATTAGTTGGAAGCGCCATTTTAGAACATTTAGAACAAGATGGATTTACTAATATTATTACAAAAACGCATCAAGAACTTGATTTAACAAATCAATCAGCAACAGCAGATTTTTTTAAAAAAGAGACATTAGAATATGTTTTTTTAGCCGCAGCTAAAGTTGGTGGAATTCAAGCGAATAATAATTATAGAGCTGATTTTATATATCAGAACTTAATGATTCAAAACAATGTGATTCATCAAAGTTATTTAAATAAGGTTAAAAAGTTATTGTTTTTAGGAAGCACTTGCATTTATCCTAAAAATGTTCCACAACCTATGAAAGAGGAGTCTTTATTAACAGATACGCTGGAATACACAAATGAACCTTACGCTATTGCAAAAATTGCTGGAATAAAAATGTGCGAAAGTTATAATTTACAGTATAACACTAATTTTATTTCAGTTATGCCGACCAATTTGTATGGACCTAATGATAATTTTGATTTAGAAAAATCGCACGTCTTACCTGCATTAATTCGTAAAATATATTTAGCTAAGATGCTATCAGAATCTAATTATGAAACCGTAATTAAAGATTTAAATGTTAATACGATTGAGGAAGCAAAAGACTATTTATCTAGTTTTGGGATTTCTGAAAATAGTGTAGAAATTTGGGGTTCAGGGACACCTAAAAGAGAGTTTTTATGGTCAGAAGATATGGCAGAGGCGTGTATATTTATAATGCAAAATCTAAATTTTGAAGACACCTATATAAATTCAGATAAACAAATTCGCAACACTCATATCAATATTGGTTCAGGTAAAGAAGTTTCAATAAAACAATTAGCAGAAGCGATAAAAAACACTATAGGATTTCAAGGAGATTTAGTTTTTAATTCTGACAAACCTAATGGAACATTACGGAAACTTACTGATGTTTCAAAACTTAATAATCTTGGATGGAAACATACAGTTGAATTGGAAGAAGGAATCAATAAATTATATAATTGGTATATTAATAAACACAACAAAACTGTTAAAGCATAGTTTAAAAACAAATAATGTAAAATATATATAATGAGGAAAATAATTTTAGCAATAGTATTGGTTATTGCATTTTCATGTAAAAATGAGAAAAAAGAAGTTGTAAAACCAACAGAGAAAAAAGAAGTGTTGACAAAAATTGACATTCCTGATTACATTACTTGGGGAAAAATTTTAATAGACTTAGATTCTACCTCTTTAATGTATAAAACAAATAAAGCATTTAAAATGGCTCGATTGACGAATACTAAACCATCTTATTTTGTTTCAAGAAGTATTATTTCTGAATACGATAGTGATTACATAGCTAGTATTATTGTTAAAAAAGGAGAGAAATCCAGTTTTTTTGGTTTTAGAATTTCGGGACCTTATCCTGACAGAGCAGATGCAGTTTTTGATTTAGAAAAAGGAATAGTTGTAGGAGTAAAAAAATTCAGAGATTTTGAAAATGAAAGTGCTAAAATTGAATCGCTTGGTGATGATTGGTATAAGTGTACTATAAAAACAACAGTACTAGCAGATAAGATAAATTTAATTTTTGGTCCAACGAATGAAAAAACGAAAATTGAAGGGTGGGAATCGAGCACTAATGAATTTTGCGATATATATGTTATTCCTCAAAGTTTAAGTTTAGAAAAAGTATTAGTTCAGTAACCATGTACAATAGTAAAATATTAATTGCTGTAATTTTATTGTTATTAATTTCTTGTAATTCAAAAAATGGTAAGCCAATTCCTAAAAATGAATTTACAGGAATAGACAGAACAATAAAACTCTTAAATGAAAATAAAGAAATAGAAATTTTGTTTTATGGCCAATCAATTATTGGAGGCATGGGCTCTGATATTTTTATTGATTCATTAAAGAAATTTTATCCAAAAAGTAAAATAAAGTTTAAACATAAACCAATAGGTGGCTTCACACTCCCTAAATTATTAAAAACTTCGAATCACGATCTATTTCATGAAAATCCAGATTTAATTATTTTTCACGCTTATGAGGGCATAGATGATGGCAGTTATGATACTCTTATTAAGAACATAAGGAATAAAATGACATCTGAAATACTATTGTTGGATCACCATTTAGTATGGAATAAATCTAAAGAAACATTAAAAAAGATTAATGAATCACATGATTTTTATTCAAACGAAATAAAAAAAATTGCAGATAAATATAATTGCGGTTTTTTAAGTATTAGAAGTTATTGGAAAGAGTACCTTGAAAAAAATAAGATTGAAGCGAATGAATTAATAGGAAACACAATAGATTCTGACGTACATCCAAATAAAAAAGGAAATGAATTATTAAGATCTATCTTGCTCTCACATTTCAGAAATTCAACATATCAAGAAACTCAAAAAGATAATTTAAGAAGCATAGTTAATTTATTTAGTTTTGAAAGAGAACAAGATTATTATTTTTCCGGAAAACTTATTGTAGTTGAAACAGAGAGAAAATTCAATAAAAATTCCAAATTAAAAATATTAATAGATAACAAAAGCCCTTCTACATATAAAGATAACTTTTACATTACTAGACCCTCAAGTGGTTTAAATAGTTGGATGCCAGCGATACTAAAAGTTTCTTTTGGAGATATTTTACCTAGAGATGAAGAGTGGCAACTAAAGATAATTGAGATTAATAGAAAAGACAAATCATTTAAATTCCAACTTTATGGAAATAAAACTGGTTTTGATGGTGAAGGAAATTCTAAATCAGATTTTGTTTCTAACTCTAAAAGAATAAAAATACAAAAGGATGATTTATATATTTTTCCTATTGAAAAAATATCTAAAACTTTGACACCAGAAAATTTTCAAGTTAACTTTCAAGTCAAATCTATTGTTAGTGATACGATAACTTTAGAAAGAAGAAAATCGAAATACACCATATATAGAGGTTTTGATGAAAAAAAGCATAAATTGCATTTAAAAATAGTAGGTGGAAACCCAAAATTAGAAAGGTTAATAATTCATAAACCACCATTTTAATAAAAGAATTAAGCCCTATGCTATTCAATTCGATTGACTTTGCGATATTTTTTCCAATAGTATTTCTTCTTTTTTGGTTGTTTGCAAAAAAACTAACTTTAAGAAACATACTAATTCTCATTTCTAGTTATATCTTTTATGGTTGGTGGGACTGGAGATTTCTTTTTTTAATTGCTATTAGTTCATTAGTAGATTTTATTATTGGTCAAAAAATTTATAAAGCCAATAGTAAAAAAAAGAAAAAAGGCTTTTTACTTGTCAGTTTGATTGTTAATCTAGGTTTTTTATTTTATTTTAAATACACTAATTTTTTTGTAGATACTTTTGTAAATGCATTTACTTTATTTGGAAAACAACTTGAAATCTCTACATTAAATATTATTCTTCCGGTTGGAATTAGTTTTTATACATTTCAAACGTTGAGTTATACAATAGATATTTATAGAAATAAATTAAAACCAACAAAAAATGCTCTTGCATTTTTTTCATTTGTTGCGTTTTTCCCACAACTAGTAGCTGGACCTATAGAACGGGCTTCTCATTTACTGCCTCAATTTTATAAACTCAATAAATTTAATTATAACCAAGTAAAATCTGGGTTTTTATTAATTGCATTTGGACTCTTTAAAAAAATGGTTATTGCAGATAGGGCAGCAATAATTGTAAATCAAGTCTATAACAATCCTGCAGATTATTCAGGTGTAGAAATTATAATTGCTACAGTTTTATTTGCTTTTCAAATTTATTGTGATTTTTCTGGATATTCTGACATTGCAATTGGAACTGCTAGAACTTTAGGATTTGATTTAATGAAAAACTTTGATAGTCCGTATTTTTCTAAGTCAATTACTGAATTTTGGCATCGATGGCACATATCACTGTCTACTTGGTTTCGAGACTATGTATATATTCCACTAGGAGGAAGTAAAAATGGAAAGTACAAAACCTATAAAAATTTATTTATTGTTTTTGTTGTAAGTGGATTATGGCATAGTGCAGCAATGACATTCATAATCTGGGGAGCAATACATGGAGCAATCATTGTTTTAGAAAAAGCAACAAAAAAGGTAAGATTTAATATTTACTCAAAAATTGGGTTAGGAAAAAAATCCATCTCAAGTAATTTATTGTTTTCAATAATTACATTTAGTATTGTATGTTTTGCGTGGATATTTTTTAGAGCCAATAATTTTGAAGATGCTTTAATACTAATCAGTAAAATATCTTTAGAGAATTTTACAATATTGTTTACAGATCAGTTATATAATTTAGGGCTTGGAAAAAACGAATTAATTATACTATTGATAGCCATAATATCACTATTAGGTTTTGAGGTTATTCATAAAAGAAAAAATGTTGTAAATTTATTAAGAGAACAACCACTTTTTTTTAGATGGGTTTTTTACAGTATAATAATATTTACGATAATAATTTTTGGTGTTTATGGTGACAACGACACGTCACAATTTATTTATTTTCAATTTTAATATGTATACACTACTTAAAAAAACAGTTATATTTTTAATAGTCACAACACTAATAATTAGCGTGATTGACCGTTTAGTTATTCAAGATGAATTAATTCACACAACACATAAACGTCTTTTTAAAGATAAAGAAAAGTTTGATTTCATTTTTATGGGAAACTCATTATCCCAAAGGTCATACGATGTTAATTATTTAGATAGTGTTATGAACACAAAAAGTCTAAATATAGGTGGCTCAGCTCAGTATTTTTTTATTACAAATGAAATTTTCAATAATTTAGTAAAAAACAAAGACTTTCACCCATCAAAACTTTTAGTAATATCAATATCTCCTTATGCTTTTAGAAAATCAGAGTCAAAAACTTGGAAACATCTTCAAATGGCAGGGCTAGATGAACTAAAATATTCTAAAAACTATTTTTCTCTAGTAAAAGAGCTGTATACGGTTGATGAATACCCTAAGGTTTTCAGTTCAACAATTAGATTTCACAGTGATTTTTCAGAAAACCTAGTTGAATCTAATAATAAGTTAAAACATTTTAAAAAAGACAATGCAGATGGTTTCGAACTTAATGTTACAAATAAATTAAATGAGAGTCAAAGAAAACAGAGAAATGAATTAAATTTTTTTGCTAATAATTTTTTTAGCGAAATGAATAAAACTCATGAGCTTAAAATAAGTGAAAAGTCCGAAGAAGTGCTTTTAAATATTATAGATAAATGCAAACAAAACAACATTAATTTATTATTTATAACACCACCAGCGATTGATATGCTTTATGATAAAAACATTTATGGGAACCTCAAGTATTTTGAAACATTATTTAAAACAAATGAAGTTGACTATTTAAATTTAAATTATAATTTTAATGAATTGAATTTAGGATATGATGATTACAGTGATTTTTCTCACTTAAATAAATTTGGAAGTAAAAAAATAACTCCCTTTATTTTAGAAAAAATTCTTCAGAAATTCGAGATAACTATAAATAAAACATCAAAAAAAGTCAAAAATAAAATAAAATTAAAGAAAATTATTAATGAAGAAATAACCATTCCTGATTATAGAACATGGGTTGAAGTTCGATTAAATTTAGAAAATAATTTACAAGAGTTAAATAATAAAGAAGTATATCACATAAAAAGAAATAGTATTACTGAGCCATCTTATATGGTTACTAAAACTATAAATGTGAATTCCGGCGATAATTATTTTACAGAAGTGATTGTTAAAAAAGGGGAAAACAGCGACTTTTTTGGTCTAAGAATTCAAGGCGCTTATCCAAATAGAGTTGATGCAGTTTTTGATTTAAAAAATGGAGAAGTAGAAGGTGTAGAAAAAGGAGGAGATTTCAAAAATGGTGAAGCTTATATTGAGAACTTAGGTGAAGGTTGGTACAAGTGTAAATTAGTTGGAAAAATCAACTCAAAAGATATAAGAATAATATTTGGACCAACATCAAATGAAAAAATTATTCTAGGTTGGGAAGGGAAAATAGAATCCTTAAATGATATTTATATTTTACCGTCAAGCCTAAAAGTATTTATGCAAACAGAATTATAGAAGGAATTTTTACCACTCTAAAATATATAAAAGTTAAATTGCCGAGAATTAGTATAAAACCAATAAAGTAATATTTATGGTATTTTGTTAACAATATTTATATAGTTAAAAACATTGATTACTTTGAGAAAGAAAATAGAGATGAAAAAGCATTGGTCGCCACGATATATAATTAACAGAACAAAAAATTATTTGTTTGAAAAGAACAACCCTCATTTGCCTTGGGTAAATAGAGAAGCGATTAATATTTTTGAAAATTTATTAAATAAAAAAGATGTAGGTGTAGAATTTGGATCTGGCAGAAGTACCATTTGGTTTTCTAAAAAAGTAAAACATTTAACAAGTATTGAAGATGATAAGAACTGGTATTCTAAAATTAAAGGGAAATTAGAAGAAAAGCGATTGGAGAATGTTTCTTTTTTATTTAAAGAGAGTAATAATTCAAATCCAAATGATTCAGACTACTGTAAGTCTATAGATTCTTTTGAAGACCAATCATTAGACTTTGTAATAATAGATGGGAATCACAGAGACATATTTGCTCTAAAATCATTAAAAAAAATAAAAAAAGGAGGTTTTATATATTTAGATGACGCAAATAGATACTATCCTTTTAAAACAACTTCTCCTTATTCTATAGGAGAAGATCTAAGTAAAATAAATGATTCTTGGAAAATATTTATTTCAGAAGTTAATGATTGGAGAAAAATTATAACTAAAGACGGAGTGTCTGACGGAATTTTTTTTATTAAAAATTAGATAAAAAAGAAGATAGATGCTCGAAAGTTATGAAAAGAAAATAATTAAGAATAATTATTTAGCATTATTGCTGATACAAGGAGCGAATTTTGTTTTACCACTAATAACCTTGCCATATTTAGTAAGAACTCTAGGCTTAGAAAAATACGGATTGGTTATGATTGCCCAATCTATTGCTTTATTTTTAACTATTATTGTTGATTTTGGGTTTAATATAAGCGCAACAAGAGTTGTTGCTTACTTAAAAGACGACAAAGAAAAATTATCACAATTTTATTTTAATGTAGTATTTATAAAAGTTATTCTAATCATTTTTACATTTTTGATGTTATTAGGAATGACTATTTTTATTGGGAGATTTAGTGTTGAAGCACCAGTATATTTATATAGTTTTGGGATAGTAATTGGGAATGCAATATTTCCAACATGGTTTTTTCAAGGAATAGAAAAAATGCGAATGATTACTATAATTAACGTAAGTGCAAAATTACTTTTTACAATTTCAATATTCTTTGTAATTCTTTCACCCAACGATTATCAATATGTTCCAATATTAAATGGACTCAGTTTCATAATAACTGGTATTATTGGCTTCTTAATTAGTTTAAAGTATGTGAACATCGTTTTTCCAAAACTAAAAGAACTGAAAGACATCATAAAAAGCAGTTTCAGCCTTTTTGTTTCTAACTTTGCTGTGAGTTTATATACATCTACCAACACATTAATTTTAGGGCTATTTGCAGGCGATTCTATTGCAGGAGCTTACGCAAGTATGGAAAAACTAGTGCTAGCAACAAAAAGCGCCTATATTCCTTTATACCAATCACTTTTCCCAAGATTATCTACGAAACCTTTAGCATCAATTTATAAGTTCATCAACAAAATTAAAATTCCTATTTTGATATCTGGTTTGATAATAACGTTAACAATTATTTTTGGGTCTAAGACTATCCTTACTTTAATTTACAACGATCCAATTATTACAAATCATCATAGAATTTTCCAAATTCTAGGATTGATAGCAGTTTTTTCTGCTTTAAATATGTTATTCGTATCATTGTTTTTTCCAGCAATAAAAGCATATAATACGAGAATGAAAATTTTAGTAGCTTCAGGTATTTTTCACCTTGGCTTAATTCTAATTTTAGTAAAATTCTTTGGTATTTATGGTGCAGCAATTTCTGCAGCTATAACTGAATTGTTAATTTTGTTTCTTGGACATTATTTTTTCAAACGCATTGCCAAATGAAAAAACTAATTATCATACAAACTACAACTCCAGATTACAGAAAAAATGTATATCAATACATTAAAAACGAATTAGGAGATTCGTTTGATTTATATGCTGGCGATTCATATTTTGAAGCATCTGTTAAAACAGACTCTTCAATATCATTTAGAAAACCATTAAGAAACCACTATTTTTTTAAAAGAAAAATTTTAATTCAAACAGGTTTTTGGAAAGAAGTTTTCAAAAAAAACGTTATAATTTTAGAGATGAATCCAAGAATTTTAAGCAATTGGATACTCTTAATTATTAGAAGATTGCTAAGAAGAAAATCTGTTTTATGGGGTCATGCTTGGCCAAGGGCAGGTAAAAAAAGCAAAAGTGATAGTTTAAGAAATATAATGAGATTACTTGGCAATGAAATAATAGTTTATACAAAATCTCAAGAGATAGAACTTCAAGAAAAAATGCCAAACAAGAAAATAATTGCAGCACCTAATGCAGTTTTTTTTAAGAATCAAATGATAGTTTCTAAAGAAGTTAATTTAATAGACAATCTAATTTATGTCGGCAGATTGACAAAAACTAAAAAAGCATTATTTTTGGTAAAAACCTTTCATAAAACACTAAAGGATTTACCAAATAAAACAAAATTATTTATAGTTGGTGAAGGTGAAGAAAAGAGTTTAATTATAAAATACATAAAGACAAATAATTTAGAGAGTAGAATTAAAGTTTTAGGACATATAGGATCTTATGAGAAATTAAGAGACCTATACAATACTTCTTTAATAAGTGTTTCTCCAGGTTATGTTGGACTATCAATCACACAAAGTTTTGGTTTTGGAGTTCCAATGATAATTTCTAAAGATGAAAATCATTCTCCAGAAATAGAAGCAGTTAAAAATGGAGAAAACGCACTTTTTTATAATACAGATGATTTTGAGAGTCTGTCAGAAAGAATTTCAGAAGTTTTTAGCAACAAAATTTTTTGGTTAAACAAAAGAGCTGATATTTGTAAAGAATGTCAAGAAAACTATTCTATAGAGGCAATGGGACAAACCTTTATTAATACCGTAAAATGAATTTAAGAACATTATTGCTATTTATATATTTATTAATAAGCTCTATTTTGTTTGTTAGTTTTAGGCCAGATATTTTTGTGTGGTTTTCTTTTTTTGCCAATTTCTCAATACTTTCAATTATAGTATATCATCATTTGTTTATAGAAAAACATTACTCACCATTTATATCTGCATATATTGTTTTTAATTTTTTATTTTTATTAATGGCTCCAATGATTCAAATAGGAGGGTTTAATGAAAAGAAAAATGTTTTTGCTCAGCTTTTTCCGTACAATGAAAGTCTAACGATCAAGACAAACTTTTTTATAATAATATTTCACATTATTTTTTTCATTTCTTACCTATATTATAAGAAAAAATTTAAGGACAAATTAGAAAACATATATTATAAAAAGAAAGACGCAAACCTTCCTCTAACAATATTCGTTTTAAGCCTTGTTAGCGTTGTTATATTTATTTTGAGTTATAGTTTTATGATGGAAGAAATAGCTAGGCCAAGTTGGCAAAAATCTAGTTATACTGTAATACAATTATTGGTTCAAAAAAAAGTTTTATTTATGGTTCCCTTTGGTGGATTGGTATTAAGTTTCTTTTATTTAAAAAACATCAAAAAAATAACGCCAAACACAGTCTTTATTTTTTTCATCTTTCTTTTTATGATTGTATCCCTTTTTTGGTTTAAAAACCCATTGACAGAAAAAAGAAATGCATTAGGACCAATCTATATATCTTTGATTTTTTTATTTCTGCCAAGATTATTAAATTCAAACACAAAAATGCTGTTATTTTTATTTTTTTCAATGGTAGTAATATTTCCACTAGTACAAATATTTACACATGTTGAATATTCCTTTCAGGAAATAATTAATAATCCAAAATATATTACAGATGAGTTCTCCTTTGATAACTTTTCAACAACGTATAATACACTTAATTATGATGCTTTTTCTAATATTTCAGCCACGATAGAATACGTTTCTATAAACGGATTGTCATATGGTTATCAATTGTTAAGTGGATTATTATTTTTTATTCCAAGGAGCATATGGACATCAAAGCCTAATTCTTCTGGAGAATTAATTGGCGATTATGTTATTGATAGTTATGGTTTTAGTTTTAATAATCTATCAAACCCATTAGTTTCTGAAGGATATTTAAATTTTGGAATTCTAGGTATTATTTTGATGGCTATTGTTTTAGCATATTTTATTGTTAAATTTATGATTTGGTTAAAGCAAAAGGATGAATTAAAAAAAATTATGGCTTTTTACTTTGCTATTCACTTAATATTTTTTTTAAGAGGAGATTTCACAAACGGATTTGTATATTTCATTGGCGTTCTTATTGGAGTATTAGTTATCCCGAAAACGATACGATTATTTATTAATTTACTTCCTAAAAAAGCAACATGAATAAGGATATAATTAATAAATCAATTGATCTGTTTTTGTTATTGATGTTTGCGCTGCCAATTTTCCCTACAATTCTTAAATCAATAATTATTGGACTCTTTGGTATATCTATAATTTTATACGCAATTATAAATAAACTAAAGTTTAGTTTTAAAAATTTTATAATAAGTTCTTCTATCTTTTTTGTGTTAATATTAAGTCTATTTTATACAGAAAATATTGATTATGGCTTAAAGAAATTAGTTACAATGATTTCTTTAGTTCTATTTCCTTTCTTGTTTTCCTTTTCATTAAACCAAAAAATAGTTCAATGGTATAAAAACATTAACCTTTATTTATGGACATATATAGCGTCAATTTTAATTTTAAATATAGTTGCTTTTATTTATCATTTTGGTCATTATAAGTTTGATTTAATCACGCATTATATTACAGTAACGAGGATAGCACAAGGAGGTTATAACATTCACCCAATATATTTATCAATGCATTTATGTGTTGCAATTATTTTTTCAATATTTATTTTTTCAAAAGAAAAAAAGAAAGCAATAAAAGTTATAATTCTACTCATTAATACAATCTTAATCTTATTTTTATTTTTATTATTGAAGAAAGGACCAATAATTGGCCTTTTTATAGTAATAACTATTTATACAGTTTTTAAGAATAGCAAAAAAATAAAATTTGCTTTTATGCTATTTATTTTTATTTCAATAACATCAATTTTTATTATTCCAAAACTCAACAAAAAATTTGTTGAATTAATTAAAATCGAAAACATTAACCAAGACAATATTAAATCATCTACTAATATCAGATATAGCATCTATGAATTCGCTATTAAAGCGTTTAAATCGTCTCCAATTATTGGACATGGAATAGGTGATTATAGAGACGTTCTCAATGAAACATATAAAGGAGAATCAGAATTTCTTTATAAAAAAAAATATAATACACATAATCAATATTTAAGTTTTTTGACATCTATTGGTTTGTTGGGTTTACTTATTTATCTTTTTAATCTTTTAAAGCATTTTAATAATGCTTTTAAAAGGAGTAATTTAATATTAATTTTATTGTTAGTTTTCTATTCCTTTGTTATGATTTCAGAAAACATATTAGAAAGAGAAGATGGAGTAATATTTTTTTCGTTTTTTATAAATTTCTTTGCGCTTAAAAGTATTTCTAAAATTCCTGATGAATTATGAAGAGATTATTAATAATTGGTCCAATTCCGCTACCAACAACAGGAGTTTCATTAGCCAATAAGGTTGTTTTAGAAAACCTTAATAAAAATGATTTCAAATCAGAAACTATTAACACTTCTTATAATAAGTTTGATGAAAACTTGGGTGTATTTTCATTATCTAAATTTTTCTTTTTTTTGAAGTTGAACCTATTCGCTTATAAAATTTTTAAATCAGATATTGTTTACATAACTCCAGGCCAAACCTTTTTTGGAGTTATCAAATACACATTGTTTATTGTTATTTCAAAAATTTCAAGAAAACAATTGGTAATCCATATTCACGGAAATTATTTAGGTACAGAATACAAAACTCTTAAAGGAGTAAAAAAGATTTTTTTTAAATACTTATTGAGCAAAACATCTAAAGGAATAGTCTTATCAGAATCTTTGAAAGACAATATGTATCCATTTATTAAAAATAAGGATGTATATGTATTATATAATTTTGTTGAAAATTATTTATTTCCAACAAAAGAAATAATTGAAAATAAAACAGATGATTCAGAACTAAAAATTCTTTTTTTGAGTAATTTAATGGAGGGAAAAGGAATATTTGAATTTTTAGATGCCATGCAAATATTAGAAGAAAAAGGAATTAAATATAAAGCTAAAATTGCTGGAAGTATCGACAAAAAAAATAAAGAAAAGATTGAAAATTATTTTAAAAAATTAAAATACACGGCCTATTGTGGTGTAGTACACGGAGAAGAGAAGAAAAACTTATTATTATGGGCAAATGTCTTCACTTTACCGACTTATTATAATATGGAAGGGCAACCAATTTCAATTTTAGAAGCAATGGCTACAGGTAATATTATAATAACAACAAAACATGCAGGAATCCCAGACATTTTTAAAGACACTATAAATGGGTTTTATGTAGATAAACAAAATTCAGAAAGTATTGCCGATAAACTTCAGTATATTGTTCAAAATTATGAGACTTGTAATAAAATAAAACAAGTGAATTTTCTAGAGGCTCAAAAGAAATATACTGTCAGAAATTTCATAGAAAATATAACACATATTTTTAACGAATAAATGAAAACAAATAAAGTACAAGATTTAAGTATTTATAAAACACCAAAAAATTTTAGAGGAAAATCTAAAGTAATAGTTCAATTATGGTGGATTATCCATGCAATATTTTTTAAATTATCTCCACAAGTTTTTTATGGTTGGAGGCGGTTTTTATTAAGATCTTTTGGAGCTAAAATTGGAAAAGGAGTGATAATCAGACCATCTGTGCAAATTACATATCCATGGAAAATAAGCATTGGAGATTATAGTTGGATTGGAGATGAAGTGGTGTTATATAGTTTAGGAAACATTTCGATTGGATCGAATACCGTAATTTCTCAAAGATCATACATCTGCACAGGAACACATAATTTCTCTAAAATAGACTTTCCTATAAGTGCAAAACCAATTGTTATAAAAGACCAATGTTGGTTAGCAACAGATGTATTTGTTTCGCCAGGAATAACCATAGAAGAGGGTGTTGTTGTAGGTGCTAGAAGTACAGTTGTGAAAAATTTAGAATCTTTTTCTGTATATGTAGGTTCTCCAACCAAAAAGATAAAAGATAGATTCGATTGAAAAAGAACATTACAATTATTGGCATAAACTATTATCCAGAAGACAGCGCGATTGGTTTGTATACAACTCAAAAAGCAGAATACTTGGTCTCTAAAGGTTACAATGTTTCTGTAATTACGGGTTTCCCATATTATCCTCAATGGGAAATAGCAAAGGAATATAAAGATAAATCCTACTTGCTGAAAGAAACAATAAATGGAGTTAATGTTTATAGAAACAAACAATATGTGCCTAAAAACCCAACATTTTTTAAGAGACTCCTACATTTAATAAGTTTTACTTTCGGAAATTTTATAAATATTTTTAAAGTGTCTAAGCCAGACATTGTGATTTCAATAATCCCCTTTACAACTTCAGTTTTTTTAGGCTGGCTTTTAAAATTACGTTACAAATCCAAATTATGGGTTCATATTCAAGATTTTGAATTTGATGCAGCTGTAGATTCAGGATTGGTTGGGAAAGACAAAAAATTGATTATTAAAATTTTTCTATGGATTGAAAAAACAGTCTTGAAGAAGGCAGATATTATATCCACGATTAGTTACGGAATGATAAGCAGGTTAGAGCAAAAAGTGAATAATAAGTCATATTATCTTACTAATTGGATTGAGACAAACCATTTTGAAAATATACCAAAAGAACCACATCAATATTTAACATCCAGTAAGTTTAAAATTCTTTATTCAGGTAATATTGGAACGAAACAAAACTGGAATTTATTTTTCCAGTTTTTAGATGAACTTCAAAAAATTGAGACTATTGAAGTCATTATAGTTGGTGAAGGTGCAGAAAAAGAAAAGGTTTTAAAAAAACTTACAAAATATTCTTTTGTTAACCATTACAATTTGGTACCATATAGTGAGTTACCACAACTACTTTCAAGCGCAGATTTACATATTTTATTTCAAAAAAGCAATGTTGTTGATACCGTAATGCCTTCTAAACTTTTAGGGATGATGGCGAGTAAGAAACCATCAATAGTAACAGGAAACCTAGCGTCAGAAGTCGCCAGAGTCTTTGAAACATCAAATGGAGGTTATTATTTTGATGGGAATTCAATAGATGAAATTATAGATTCAACCAAAAGACTAAAAGAAAATAATGATTTAGCAAAAAAAATAGG
This sequence comes from uncultured Flavobacteriaceae bacterium, assembly GCA_938018045.1. GTDB lineage: Bacteria > Bacteroidota > Bacteroidia > Flavobacteriales > Flavobacteriaceae > Urechidicola. The sequence continues at coordinate 17,992 of CALIIP010000155.1, read as the reverse complement.
TAAAAATGCTCAAAATTACGTTACAGGTAAGTTTTCTAAAGAAAAAGTTTTGAATGATTTTATTAATCAGTTAGAAACTTTTTAAATTTCCCCTTAATAAACAAAATTCTCTTTAAGTTTGTAACTTAAAGAGAAAATTGAAAAAAGGATACTCAATATTTTTAACCCCAATTTCTATACTTGTAGATTTATCCGTTATAAATCTTACAATGTTCTTGTTATCAAAAGATTTATATTCCAATTTTTTATATATACTTTATTTCAATCTTTTATGGCTACTTATTTCCTTAAACACTAAACTATACAAAGTTTATAGATACACCAAACTCACCACTGTAGTTTCTCGATTATTATTTCAATTTTCTGTTTACTTTTTATCCTATTTTGCTTATTTCAGTATCTTTGGAGAGAGTATACAAACAGTGAATAAGGGTTCAATATTAACAATTATTTTCAGTGCTATTTTAATATTAAAAACACTTTATCTTTATGCCTTAAGAAGATATAGATTAGGTGGAGGAAATTTTAGAGATGTTATTATTTTAGGAGAAAACCAATCAATAGAATCACTTAGAACCTTCTTTAATTTACGAAACGATTTAGGGTATAGATTTAAAGGGTATTTTTCAGATGTAGATAAATCAAAAGATAATTATTTAGGGAAAATAAAAGAGAGTTTTAATTTTGTAATATTAAATCAAATAGATGAAATATTCTGCTCTATTTCAGACCTTACAAAAGAAGAAATAGAAGATATTATTAACTTTGGAGAAGAAAATAATATAACCGTAAAACTAATACCAGACTCTAAAGGGCTTCTTAGCAAAGAAGTCGTTGTAGATTATTTTGATTATATCCCTATTTTATCATTAAAAAAACTCCCTTTTGACAATCCAATAATTAAATATTCTAAACGTTTTTTTGACATTATTTTTTCACTTTTTATTATCGTATTTATTTTATCATGGATTAGTATTATTTTTTTTATTTTAATAAAACTAGAGTCAAAAGGGCCGCTAATATTTAAACAACTTAGAGATGGTTTGAACGGAAAACAATTTTATTGTTATAAGTTTCGCTCTATGGGAATAAATAAATCATCAGATAAAACACAAACAATAAAGGGAGACGTTAGAATTACTCGAATAGGGAAATTTATTAGAAAAACAAGTATTGATGAATTGCCTCAGTTTATAAATGTTTTTAAAGGAGAAATGAGTGTTGTGGGGCCAAGACCACATATGATAAGCCAAACAAAAAAATATTCAAAAATAATAAATAGATATTTTATTAGAAATTTGGTAAAACCTGGAATAACAGGGCTTTCACAAGTTAGAGGGTATCGTGGCGAGATTGAAGAAATTTCTGATATGGAAAATAGAGTACGTTTAGATATTTTTTACATTAACAAATGGTCATTCTTGTTAGATCTAAAAATAATAGCACAAACATTTTTTAATGTTTTAAAAGGAGAACAAAAAGCATATTAATCCAATAATCAGGGAGAAACAAACTTTACAGACATAAATCAAATTGATAATGCAAAATAAAAAAATATGGTTATCCTCACCACACATGGGAGGAAACGAACAAAAATATATCAAAGAAGCATTTGATGCGAATTGGATTGCGCCATTAGGCTCAAATGTTAATGGATTTGAAAAAGATTTAGAAAAGTATTTAGGAGAAAATTCAAAAGTGGCAGCACTATCTTCAGGAACAGCCGCGATACATTTGGCTTTAATATTATCAAATGTTCAAAGAGATGATGAGGTTATCTGCCAAAGCATGACATTTTCTGCGTCTGCAAATCCGATTCTTTATCAAGGAGCAAAACCAATTTTTATTGATAGTGAAAAAGACACTTGGAATATGTGTCCAATTCATTTAGAAAAAATGATTGAAGAAAAAATTGCAAAAGGCAAAAAGCCAAAGGCAATTATTGTTGTTCACTTATATGGAATGCCTGCAAAAATCGATGAAATTGTTGCTGTTTCTAAAAGGTATAATATAATATTAATAGAGGATGCAGCAGAAGCATTAGGATCTAGTTATAAAGGTCAAAAATGTGGAACTTTTGGGGATTTTGGAATTTTATCATTCAATGGGAATAAAATCATTACAACTTCAGGAGGAGGAGCATTGGTTTGTAGAAATCAAAAGGATAAAGAAAAAGCTATTTTTTACGCAACTCAATCTAGAGATGATGCGCCACACTATCAGCATTCAGAAATAGGATATAATTATAGGATGAGTAATGTTGTTGCAGGAATTGGAAGAGGGCAAATGGAAGTATTAGACGATCATGTAAAACTAAGAAGGGATAATAACAAGTTTTATCAAGAAATATTTAAAAATATTGATGGTGTAGAGGTTTTTGTTGAACCTTCTAGTGATTTTTATTCTAATCATTGGTTGAGTTGTATTAAAATTGATTCAAACTTAACGAATATAAATCCAGAGAAACTTAGAATCACTTTATCAGATGAAGACATTGAGGCTAGACCTTTATGGAAACCGATGCATTTACAACCTATTTTTAAAAAGTACGAATATGCAGGAAGTAAAATAAGTAAAACACTATTTTTAACAGGTTTGTGTTTACCGTCAGGCTCTAATTTATTGATAGAAGAAAAAAATAGAATAAAAAAAGCAATTTTAAAAGGCATTAAATAATTTAAATTTAACGGAGAAAGAAGAATTAACTTTCCGAATATAAAGTTACTCCATATATTTATAAAAAGACTTTAGCCTATTATTTCAAATATTATGCTATTATAATTTCTTATATTTTCAATAGTAATAGCAAGTAAAATGTTTTTGAAAATCAGAAAAAATAAACAGAAGGCGGAGTAATTCGTTCAAATTTTGTTTATGTTTGTAATAAACCTTAAAGTTGCTAAAGACATTTTTTCAAAATATTAATCAAAAATATACACCAAGGTGGATTGTTCTAGTAATAGACATTTACCTAACAGTTCAATCATTTATTTTAGCATTTATAATTCAATATAATTTTGATTTTGATTATAATCAATTAATATATACAATTCCTATTGTAGTAATTGCAACTTTTTTAAGTTATGTGATAGTTGGGTCATACAAAGGGGTTATAAGGCACACAGGATCTAAAGACGCATTAAATGTATTAATAGCCGTTTCTTTATTGATGCTCTTTTTAACAGGTCTTTTTTTAATTGACAAGCACTATTTTCAAAGACCCTTTTTTAACATTTCATACACAATTATTATCATTCATTTTTTATTGAATGTTATTGTTTTAATCTTAAGTAGATTTATTTTTAAACTTTTATATAAACGTTTAGTTTTAGACTTAAAACCAAGTTCAAGAGTATTAATATATGGAGCTGGAGATTCAGGGATAATTACATATTCGGCTTTATATGAAGAGAAAATTAACAAATTGAATGTTGTTGGTTTTATAGATGATAGTAAGAGTAAAGTTGGTAAAAAAATAAATCAAGTTAAAATTTATAGTCCAAAACAAATAACTAGAGATTTTATTGAAAAGAATCGAATAAGTCAAGTAATTGTTTCTATCCAAAATGTTAAACCTAATCGTTTGCTTGAAATTGTTGATAATTTACTATCTAAATCTTTAAAGGTTAAAATAGTGCCACCAGTAAAAAACTGGATTGACGGTAATTTAGAAGCTGGTCAAATTAAAGATATTAAAATTGAAGACCTTCTTGGTAGAGAAGTAATAAACATTGAAAACTCTCTTCTAAAAAAAGAATTTAATAAAAAGACAATATTAATTACTGGAGCAGCAGGATCAATTGGAAGTGAAATTTCAAGACAAATCTCTTTTTACAATTATGAAAAACTAATTTTAATAGACCAAGCAGAATCCCCTTTATATGATTTACAACAAGAATTTAATAGTCTAGGAAAAGTTAGTATAGAATTTATTATTGCAGATATACGAGGAGAAAGGAGAATGAATAAAATACTTGAAGTATACAAACCAGATATAATTTTCCATGCTGCAGCCTACAAACATGTCCCGTTGATGGAAGATAACCCTTATGAGGCTGTAAACGTAAATGTTGTAGGAACTCATTTGATTATGGATTTGGCTATAAAACATAAAGTGGAAAAATTTGTAATGGTTTCTACAGACAAAGCTGTAAATCCAACCAATGTAATGGGAGCAACAAAACGCATTGCCGAAATCTACGCTGCTTGTCTAAAGGATAAAGGCACAACAAAATTTATTACTACTCGCTTTGGAAATGTTCTTGGCTCTAATGGATCTGTAATCCCTTTATTTAAAAGGCAAATTGAAAATGGAGGTCCTTTAACTGTCACACACGAAGAAATCACAAGATATTTTATGACAATTCCCGAAGCTTGTCAGTTAGTATTAGAAGCTGGAGCAATGGGTAAAGGTGGAGAAATTTATGTGTTTGATATGGGAGAATCAATAAAAATATTTGACTTGGCAATTAATATGATTCAATTGTCAGGATTAAGATATCCTCAAGACATCGATATAAAAATTACAGGATTACGCCCTGGAGAAAAAATTTATGAAGAACTTTTAGCAAACGGAGAAAATACAGTTCCTACTTATAATGATAAGATTATGATTGCAAAAGTAAGGGCATTTGATGTTGAAGACATAAAAAATCAAATTCTTGAACTTTGTGTTTTGAGCAAAACTTGCGACAATAAAGAAATCGTTAAAAAAATAAAAGAAATCGTTCCAGAATATAAGTCTCAAAATTCATTATATGAAGCTTTAGACCTAAAAGTAGAATAGTTTGTACATCTTTATCAAAAGACTTTTCGATATACTTTTTTTAATTACAATCACAATTTTTTTCAGACCAGACGATTTCTCATATTCCACAATATAAAAAACTTCAAGAAATAAAGCAAGGTATAACATCTTTAGGGCAAATTAGGTTTGGTTATGCAGATAATATTCAAGATATGCCGCAAAGAGCACGATACGATTTAAAGTATTTAGAAAATTTTAATTTAAGGACAGATTTAAAAATTATCTTTGCAACAATTAGTGTAGTTTTAAAAGGAAAAGGAAAATAAATTATGAATGTATTAATCATAGGTTCAGGAGGACGAGAACATGCAATTGCGTGGAAACTGAAACAAAGCAGCCGCTTAAATGAACTTTTTATAGCTCCAGGAAATGCTGGTACAGCAGAATTTGGAACAAATTTACAGATTCTCGTTTCTGATTTTCAAAAAATAAAAGAAGCAGTATTAAAACATAATATCAAATTAGTTTTAGTAGGCCCAGAAATTCCACTTGTTGAAGGTATTCACGATTTTTTCTTATCTGACGATAAATTGAAACATATTCATGTCATTGGCCCACAAAAATTAGCAGCACAACTTGAAGGAAGTAAAGAATTTGCAAAAGAATTCATGCAAAGGCACAATATTCCTACGGCAGCATATAAAAGTTTTACCAAAGACAACTTGAATGAAGGTTTTGATTTTTTAGAAAGTTTAAAACCTCCATATGTTTTAAAAGCTGACGGTTTAGCTGCTGGAAAGGGAGTTGTGATTTTACCAAACATCCAAGAAGCTAAAAACGAACTTACAGATATGCTAACCAATGAAAAATTTGGAGAAGCAAGTAAAACAGTAGTTATAGAAGAGTTTTTAGATGGTATAGAAATGAGTTGTTTTATACTAACTGATGGTAAAAACTATATCAACCTTCCTAATGCAAAAGATTACAAACGTATAGGAGAAGGAGATAAAGGGCTCAATACAGGTGGAATGGGTGCCATTTCTCCGGTTCCATTTGCAGATGAAGACTATCTGAATAAAATTGAAGAAAGAGTTATTAAACCGACTGTTTTGGGCTTGCAAAAAGATAACATTTCATATAAAGGATTTATTTTCTTTGGATTGATAAAAGTGAATAATGAGCCAATGGTTATTGAATATAATTGTAGAATGGGAGATCCCGAAACTGAAGTTGTTATTCCGCGTATTAAATCAGATTTATTAGAATTATTGATTGCAACAGGAAACAACGATTTAGAAAATAGTTCGATTGAAATTGATAAGAGATCTGCAACTACAGTAATGTTAGTTTCTGGAGGGTATCCTGAAGCGTACGAAAAAGGAAAGAAAATTAATGGTATTGAAAACATCAATGAATCTCTTGTTTTTCACGCTGGAACTACTAAAAATAACAATGGTGAAACGCTCACAAATGGTGGACGTGTAATTGCTGTAACTTCTTACGGAAATGACTATAAAGATGCACTTAACAAATCTTACAATAGCATTAAAAACATCTCTTTTGATAAGATGAATTACCGAAAAGATATCGGTTTTGACCTCTAAAAAAAACATATTAGTTACTCCTTTAAATTGGGGAATTGGTCATGCTACACGTTGTATACCAATTATTAATAAGTTGATAGAATTAGATTTTAATCCTATAATTGCAAGTGATGGTGAAGCGCTACAATTACTTCAAAAAGAGTTCCCGAAATTAAAATCACTAGCATTACCTTCTTATAATATTAAGTATCCAAAGAATGGAAATCTTATTAAATGGAAATTAATTTTTGACGCTCCTAGAATACTAAAAACTATTAAAAAAGAAACTGAAATTGTTCAGGAACTAATTCAATCAGAAAACCTAAGCGGAATTATTTCTGATAATAGATTTGGTGTTCGAAGTGATAAAGTTCCTTCTGTTTTTATAACACATCAATTAAATGTTCTATCTGGAAGTACAACTTTTTTAAGCAGTAAGATCCATCAAAAACTCATCAATAAATTTGACGAATGTTGGATTCCTGATGTAAATTCAGAAGAAAGTCTTGCCAAAAAACTATCACTTTCTGATACGGTTAAAAATCAGAAATTTATTGGCTTTTTAAGTAGATTTAAGAAAAACAATTTAGATGTAAAGTACGATTTGTTGGTTTTATTGTCAGGTATTGAGCCGCTGCGTAGTCAATTGGAAAATAAGTTATTATCAGAATTAAAAAACTACAAAGGAAAGGTTCTTTTTGTTCGAGGAGTTATAGAAAAAGAACAGAAATCATCAGAGAAAAACAACATCAAATTTTACAATTATTTATTATCTCATGAATTGGAAATTGCGATCAATGAGAGTATTTTAATTATTGCAAGGTCAGGATATTCAACAATTATGGATTTGGCTGTATTGAGTAAAAAAGCATTCTTTATTCCAACAAAAGGACAATACGAACAAGTATATTTAGCAAAAAGAATGCAGAAGTTAAGAATTGCTCCTTATTCATCTGTAAATAAATTTAAAATAGAAATGTTGGATGAGGTAAAAAACTACGCTGGATTTAAGGAAAACACATCAGAAATAAAAACAGAACTATTCGACCTTTTTAAGTGTAAATGAAAATTCTGAGCTTTTTCCAAACTCACTTTTTACCAAAATTGTTTCGTTGTGAGCCTCTACAATATGCTTAACAATTGAGAGACCAAGACCAGAACCGCCTTGTTCTCTAGATCTACTTTGATCTACACGATAAAATCGTTCAAACAATCTAGAAAGGTGCTTTTGTTCTATCCCTTCACCATTATCTGCAATCCTTACAAGTACTTTTTGATGTTCATAAGGCTCGATAGTTACGGTTGTTATTCCATTAGTTGAACCGTATTTAATAGAATTTACAAGTAGGTTCGTTAGCACTTGTTCAATACGTTTTACATCGCCTTTTACTAAAACAGGAACATCATAATTTTTATTAAAACGTAATTTAATTTCGCGTTTTTTTGCTTTCATTTCAAGTAAATCAAAAACGTCTTGTATTAATTCAACAAGATTAAACGACTGAATATTTAGATCAAGTACATTTGATTCAAATTTAGAAATCATATCTAAATCTTCTACAATAGACACTAACCTTTCGACACCTTTTTCGGCTCTATGAAGATATTTTTCACGTATTTGTTTATCATTTAGTGCGCCATCAATAAGTGTTAAAATATAGCCTTGTACTGTAAAAAGTGGCGTCTTTAATTCATGAGAAATTGTTCCTAAAAATTCTCTTCTATATGATTCGCGTTCGTTTAATGAAGCAATTTCAATTTGTTTGTTTTTAGCAAATTTCTTCACTTCTTTTGAAAGTGTTTCCATATTTGTTGTGATGGTAGATTTGTTTAAATCATCAGCATTTAATAGAGAAACTTCATCATAAATTCTTTTAACACGTTTATAAATAAACTTTTCAACACGCAATTGAATGATAACAATAGAAAACAAAAAGACACATAGCGAACTAATAAATATTAGTATATAATCAACAGGTCTTTCAAAAACAACACTTAATAAAACTAATATACAGAAATCAAGTAACGCAATAATAATAGCGCTCCAAAATGCAAATCGATATGTTTTTTTAAATTTCATGTGTTTTATTCCTCAACAGCAACAAACTTATAACCAACACCTTTAACAGTTTTGAAATAGTCTTCCCCAATTTTTTCACGAAGTTTTCTTATGTGAACATCAATTGTTCGTCCTCCAACAACAACCTCATTTCCCCAAACTTTATTAAGAATATTTTCTCGTTTAAAAACCTTTCCAGGTTTAGAGATAAGTAAAGTTAACAACTCAAATTCCTTTCTTGGCAAAGAAATATCAAGTCCATCTACTGTTACCATATATCGTTCGCGATTTACTGTTATTGATCCAACAATAATAATTTCCTCATCTTTTTCTTGATTTTTTAAACGACGAAGAAGGGATTTCACCTTACTTACAAGAATTTTCGGCTTTACAGGTTTAGTAATATAATCATCTGCTCCTGCTTCAAAACCAGCTAATTGAGAATAATCTTCACCTCTAGCCGTGAAAAATGCAATAATTACATTTTCCATCCCTTTAAGGTCTCTAATTTTTTCACAAGCTTCTATACCATCCATTTCAGGCATCATTACATCCATTAAAATTAAGTTAGGTGCATTTTTTTTTGCCATTTTTAATGCTTCTAAACCGTTTTTTGCAGTAGAAATTTCATAACCTTCATTTCTCAAGTTATAGCCAACAATTTCAAGAATATCTGGTTCATCATCAACCAAAAGAATTTTAATGTTTTTAGGTTTCATTTAGAAGTATATTTAATAGATATCAAATATAATGTTAAAAAGTAGAATATACATTTGGTAATTATTATTTAATGAAAAATTAAACATTTGGTAACAAAACAAAAGAGAATTACAACTTCACTATATTTTAGTATCTTTATAAAAAAAGCAAAAGAAAATGAGTGCAAAAATTGACTTCAAGAATATCTTATTTCTAGATATTGAAACAGTACCAGAAACAGAAAATTATTTAGATTTATCAGAAGAAAAACAAGAGTTATTTGCATTAAAAACACAGTACCAACGCAAAGAAGAATTTACTCCAGAAGAATTTTATAATCGAGCAGGAATTTGGGCAGAATTCGGTAAAATTATATGTATTTCTGTTGGATTTTTCTCTTCATTTGATAAAGAAAGAGTCTTTAGAGTAAAATCGTTTTATAATGAGGATGAAAAAATTGTTTTGAACGAATTTAAAGCACTTCTAGACAAACATTTCAATAATGTAAATCATTTGTTATGCGCTCATAACGGAAAAGAATTTGACTTCCCATACATTGCTCGAAGAATGATAATAAATCGAATAGAACTGCCGAAAAAGTTAAATTTATTTGGTAAAAAACCATGGGAAATTCCACATTTAGACACGATGGAATTGTGGAAATTTGGTGATTACAAACATTATACTTCGTTAAAATTAATGACACATATTTTAGGAATACCATCGCCAAAAGATGATATAGATGGGAGTCAAGTTGCTGATGTTTACTACAAAGAAAAAAACTTGGAACGCATTGTCAACTATTGTGAAAAAGACACGATTGCAGTTGTGCAATTACTTTTGAGACTCTATAATTTAGAAATTTTAAAAGATGATGAAATAGTAAGTGTTTAATCTTCTAACTGCATAGAAAGTTCTAGCCAACGTTCTTCTTTTTGCTCTATTGAGTCAATAGTTTTTTGTAATTCCTGCGAAATTTCGGTGATTTTATCAGTTTCAATTTCACCATTTGCAAACTGACTTTCAATATCAATTCTTTGTCCGTTTAATTTCGAAATTTCTTTTTCTAATCGATCAAATTCCTTTTGATCCTTGTAAGAAAGTTTGTTTTTTGAAGTTTTTACTTGCGTGTTTTCTTTCTTTTCAATTCTAATCTCTTCTTTTACAGGAGCAGAATCTTCATATGCTCTAAAATCAGAGTAATTTCCAGGAAAATTTTCAACTACACCATCACCTCTAAAAACAAATAGCGAATCCATAATTTTATCCATAAAATAACGGTCGTGAGAAACAACAATCAAGTTTCCAGGAAAATCTAACAAGAAACTTTCTAAAACATTTAGCGTTACAACATCCAAATCATTTGTTGGCTCATCAAGAATTAAAAAGTTTGGGTTTTGAATTAAAACAGCACATAAATAGAGTCTTTTTTGTTCTCCTCCAGATAATTTTTCGACAAAATCATATTGTTTTTTTCTGTCGAATAAGAAACGTTCTAGCAATTCACTTGCAGTAATTTTTCGCCCTTTGGCAAGCGGAATATAATCACCAAATTCTCTGATTACATCAATAACTTTTTGACCTTCTTTTACAACGATTCCTTTTTGAGTATAATAACCAAACTTTACAGTTTCGCCAAGCATTATTTTACCAGAATCAATAGGAATTTTTTCAGTGATAATATTTAAAAAAGTTGACTTTCCAGTTCCATTTTTACCGATGATTCCAATACGTTCACCTCTTTTAAATACATATTCAAACTTGTCCAAAATCTTTAAATCATCAAACGATTTTGATACGTTATGTAGTTCAAGAATTTTGTTACCAAGACGGGACATACTTATTTCTAACTGCACTTGATGGTCATTTCTTCTCTTGTGTGCTTTCTCTTTTATTTGATAGAAATCATCAGTTCGAGATTTTGACTTTGTAGTTCTGGCTTTTGGTTGTCTACGCATCCAATCCAATTCTTTTTTGAAGAGGTTTTTTGCCTTTCCAAGTTCTGTTTGTTCTTGCGCAATTCGCTCTTCTTTTTTCTCTAAATAATAAGAATAATTTCCTTTGTATTTATATAGTTTACCTTGATCTAATTCGAAAATTTCATTACAGACACGTTCTAAAAAATAACGGTCATGAGTAACCATAAATAAGGTTATTTTTTCTTTTTTGAAATAGTCTTCAAGCCACTCAATCATTTCTAAATCCAAGTGATTTGTTGGCTCATCTAGAATTAATAAATCAGGTTTGTTAATTAGAATTATGGCTAATGATAGTCGTTTTTTTTGGCCACCAGAAAGATCATAAACTTTTTGTTTAAGGTCTGGGAACTTCAATTTTGACAAAATTTGCTTGTATTGTGTTTCAAAATCCCATGCATTATGAGTATCCATTAATTCAAATGCTTGTTGATATGCATCCGCGTTTTCTGGATTTTCTAAAGCCGTTTCGTATTGTTTTAAAACCTCTAAAGTAGGATTATCAGAATTAAATACAGATTGCTCGATAGTTAGCGAATCATCCAATTCATCTTTTTGAGAAAGATATGCAATGTGTAAGCCTTTGCGAGACGTAATTTGTCCAGAATCGGAAGTGTCTAATCCTGCAATAATATTCAAGATAGATGTTTTTCCTGTTCCGTTTTTGGCTACAAATGCTATTTTTTGATCTTTATTGATTCCAAAAGAAATGTCTTGAAACAAGACACGTTCACCATAACTTTTAGAGATACTTTCTACCGTAAGATAATTCATGCTGCAAAGAAACAAAAAACGGAATGAAATAGTAATATTTTAAAAAATTAAATGTTAAGAGTTGTATATTTGCAATAAGACCTTAAAAAAAGATACATGAAGATAATAGTACCAATGGCTGGAATCGGTTCAAGATTGCGTCCACATACACTCACGACACCAAAACCCTTAACTTTAATTGCAGGAAAACCAATAGTTCAGAGATTGGTAGAAGATATTGCACAAGTAGTAAATCAGAAAATAGACGAAATAGCATTTATTATTGGACCTGTTGCAAAAGGATTTCCTGGAGATACAGAAGAAAGACTTTTAAAAATCGCTAAAGATTTAAACGCAAAAGGAAGTGTTTTTGTACAGGAACAAGCATTAGGAACGGCACATGCCATTCAATGTGCAAAATCGGCGTTAGATGGACCTTGTGTAGTAGCATTTGCAGACACACTTTTTAAAGCAGATTTCACGTTGGATGCTAATGCAGACGGAGCAATTTGGGTAAAACAAGTTGAAGATCCAAGCGCATTTGGAGTTGTAAAATTGAAAGATGGTATTATTACAGATTTTGTTGAAAAACCAACAGAATTTGTTTCTGATTTGGCTATTATCGGAATTTATTACTTTAAAAACGGATCGATTTTAAAAGATGAAATTCAATATTTGATAGACAATGACCTTAAAGAAAAAGGAGAATTTCAATTGACAAATGCTTTGGAAGCAATGAAGCAAAAAGGCTTACAATTTGTTCCAGGAAAAGTAAACGAATGGATGGATTGTGGAAATAAAAATGTAACTGTTCAAACAAATTCTAAAGTGCTAGAATTACTTGAAAAAGATGGTGTAAATTTAACTTCTGCTGATGTAAAACTAGAAAACTCTAAAATCATCCAACCTTGTTATATTGGTAAGAACGTAGTTTTGAAAAACACAACAATTGGTCCTTATGTTTCGTTAGGAGAAGATAGTGTTGTTGAAAACTCAACGATTAAAAACTCTCTAATTCAATCAAATGTAAAAATTGCGAATGCCAATTTAGATAATGCTATGATTGGTCATCACGCAAAATATAACGGAGAATTTACTTCAGTAAGTGTTGGAGATTACACCGAATTATTATAAAAACAAAATGAATAGCTCTTGTAAATTTTTTGTGCTACTATTATTTTTCACATCTTTTTTGTCTTTTTCTCAAGAAGATGATGATGGTATGACAATACTTGAAGATGATGAGAGCAGTCTTATAAAATTTGAGGACCATTATTTTGATGCATTAAAATACAAGGCCATTGGAAATTATACACGTGCAATTACAGAATTAGAAAAATGTCAACAATTATTTTCTGATGACAAATCGGTAGTATTTGAACTTTCTAAAAACTACTATTTCCTCAATAAATTTGTTGAGGCAGAATTATATATTGAAAATGCATTAGAAAAAGATTCTGAAAATTACTGGTTTATAGAACATGCTAAAAAAATATCATTAAAGCAATTTGATTATCCAGAAGCAATAGAATTTCAAAAAAAAATGGTTTTACAAAAACCAAAAAAGGCAGAAGAATTAGTGTTGATATATATTCAGGCAAAAAAATATAAAGAGGCACAAAAATTAATTGACGAACTAACTTCCAAAAATTTACACACTTCTAGGTTAGCGTATTATCAAAAAACAGTTACAAAGTATATTGACCGAAAACCAGCAGCAATTAACAATCCAACTATTAATTTGGAGGGTACATCGTTAGAAGCTTTAAAAAAATCGTTTGAAAACAACAAGCAATACAAGGTTTTAAAAGAAATATTAACGCAAGAATTTGCGAATAATAACTTTGAAAATTTGTCGACATATAGCAACAAAGGCTTGGATTTGTTTCCTGCACAGCCATTAGTTTATTTGATGAATGCGAGGGCGTTAATTAACTCTAAAAAATATAATGATGCAATAGACGTTTTAAATAATGGCATCGATTTTGTAGTTGATGACACGAATTTAGAAATCGATTTTTATAAGCAAAATGTAATTTGTTTTGAGGCTCTAAACCAAGATAAAGAAGCGAAACAATATCTTGATAAGATAAATCGGTTGAAAACCAATAGCAATAAATGATAAAACATTTAAAATACCTTCTAGTTCTGAGCGTACTTTTTTCTTCATGTAAGACAAAAAAAGCGACTACAAATACTACTATTATGTCAATGTCTACAAAAAAAATTATTAAAAATCACGATAGTAATAGTTTTGATAAAAAGACAATAAAAGCAAGAGTTAAAGCAAAATATCAAGACAAAAAAACAACTCAATCTTTATCAATAAAGCTTCGTATTGAAAAGGATAAAGCAATATGGATGAGTGGTTCATATCTTGGTTTTCCAGTAGCAAAAGTATTAATTACTCCAGATCGCGTACTATTTTACGAAAAGTTAAAAAAGACGTACTTTGATGGCGATTTTAGTTTATTAAGCAATTTTTTAGGTACAGAAGTTGATTTTGAAAAATTACAAAACTTATTAATTGGCCAAACAATATTGAATCTAAAAGACAAACGCTACACATCTGAAGTAGAAGGAATGTCTTATTTGATTGAACCTAAAAAACAAGAAGAATTATATGACATTCTATTTTGGTTAAATCCATCTACTTTTAAAGTTGATAAACAAGAAGTTCGTCAGTCAATAGAACAGAAAAAATTATCAGTTTCATATACAGAATATCAAAAAATATCTAAAGAAGTGTTTCCTAAAAAAATCAATCTAATCGCAATTGATAAAACAAAGAGAACATTGTTAGATTTAGAATACCGTTCTGTTGAGTTTAATGAAAAAGTTTCTTTTCCATTTGAAATTCCTTCAGGATATAAAGAAATTATGCTAAAATAATGAACGTTAAACACATCTTTTTTATAGCTTTCTTTTTACTTAGTTTGAGTGTAATTTCTCAAACTAGGAAAGAATTAGAGACGCAACGAAAAGAGTTGCAAGAACAAGTTAATCAGATACAGAAATTACTTTCTCAAACACGATCTGTTGAAAAAAGTGAATTGGAAGAATTGAGCGAATTAAATTTACAAAAAAACGCTCAAATAAAACTAGTTAAGGCTTTTAATGCCGAAGCAAAATCTTTAAATAAAGAAATCACAACCAACGAGAAAGAAATAAAAACACTTGCTAACGAACTAAAAAAACTTAAAGAAGATTATGCTGACATGATTTATAAATCATATAAAAGTAAGTCTCAGAATAGTAGAATAATGTTTTTATTATCATCAGAAGATTTCCATCAAGCATATAAACGCCTGCAGTATATGAAGCAATATACTGATTTCAGAAAAGCACAAGGTGTTCAGATAAGCGCAAAGTCTAACGTATTGCTGGTTTTAAACGATACGCTAAATACTCGTATAAAAGAAAAAGAAGCATTAGCAAAAGAAAGTAAAATAGTAGAACTTGAAATTGAGAAAAGGGAAAAGGAGCAAGAAGAAGTTGTTGCTAAAGTAAAAAAACAGGAGAAGAAATACGTTTCTCAAATCAAGAAAAAACAAAGAGAAGAACGTAAGATCGATAATAAAATTGAGAAGATTATTCGTGATGCAATAGCAAAATCTAATAAGCCATCAGGAAAAAAATCATCAGGATTTGCCATGACTGCTGATGCAAAACTCTTGGCAAAAAAGTTTGAAGAAAATAAAGGAAAATTGCCTTGGCCTTTAGAAAAAGGAGTTGTTTCTAGACGTTATGGAAAGCAAAAACACCCAACACTTCCAGGAATAACTATTGAAAGTAATGGTGTGCATATACGTACAGAAAGCGGCTCTAATGCGCGCGCTATTTTCAATGGAACCGTTTTACAAATTCAGTCTGTGAGCGGTAAAAAGGCAGTATATATTCGTCATGGAAACTATATTACTCTATACAATAATTTAGAAACTGTGAGTGTTAAGAAAGGAGATAAGGTTACAACTAAACAAATAATCGGAAAAGTTTATACTGATAAAATATCTAAAAAAACAACACTTAAATTCCAAATTTGGAAAAATGCTGTTCGTTTAAACCCTGCAATTTGGATTTATAAAATGTAGTTAACTAAACAACGCTTTTAACTCTGTCGCTTGTTCTGGTTTTATTTTATTTGCCAATAATAAACTAAGTTGCTTACGTCTTAGTGCACCATCAAAACGTTTCTTTTCAAGTTCAGTCTCAGGAATTATTTCAGGTACTTTTACAGGAGATCCAGTTCTATCAACTGCAACAAAAGTATAAATACCTTCATTTACTGTAGTTTTTTCACCAGTTTCACGATCCTCCATCCATACATCTACATAAATTTCCATTGAAGATTTAAATGCACGCGAAACTTTAGATTCAATTGTTAAAACACTTCCCACAGGAACAGCCTTATTAAACGCAACGTGATTTACAGATGCAGTAACTACAATTCTACGAGAATGTCTTTGTGCAGAAATACTACAAGCTCTATCCATTCTTGCAAGTAATTCACCTCCAAAAAGGTTGTTTAAAGCATTGGTTTCTCCAGGAAGAACCATATCTGTAAGTATTGTTAAAGAATCTTTAGGGTTTTTTGCAGTCATCGTTTATTTTTTTGCAAAGATATATCAAAGAGATATAGTTGCAAAGGAACAAAGTGATAAAATTTGGATAGTATGCTTAGATTAAAACTCTTGGACAAGTAGCCAAGCATCAGATGCGATAGTACGCTTGATAGTTCTTAAATTTTTAAGAGCATCATTTTTGTCAGCAAAACTACCATAAGAAACTTGCGTTAAGTTCCATTTATTTACTCCAAGAATTTTAGCATCATATCCTTTTTTGATAAGTTGCGCTACTTTCTTTTCAGCATTTTGAGGTTCTCTAAAAGCACCAGCAATAACATGATAATTTTTGGATTCTTTTGCTACATTCAAAGTGATTGCAGGTAACGGATTTGTAATAACAAATGTTGCTTGTTGAATTTTTTGCTCAACGTTTTCTTGCTGTTGTTGCTCTGCTAATAATTGATTTTGATACTGATCTTTATTGTATTCATTCCAGCCAAAACTTCCAACCGCAAAAAGTATGGCAGCAGTTGCAGCATACTTTAAGAAAAGAGGTGTTTTTCTTCGCGCTGTTTCTTCTGTATGAATTACAGGAGCAACAGTTTCTAATTGACGAACTTTTTCTGCATACTCTAAGCGTTTTATAGCAGGAGAAGAGAAAGAATTTAATCCAAAAGAAGATGTAAGGTAATTTGTATCAGTTGCTGGTTCAAAAACTAGATTTTTATCTACGTTTAAAGATAATGATCCAATTTTATTGATTTCAACAGATTCATTTTCAAGTGTTTGTTTCCAATTTTGAATTGCTTTTTCGATACTCAAAACAGCATCAGAAAAAGGAATTTTTTCAACAGAGGCAATATAATTTGCTAATAATCCATCATTATTTTTCAGATGACTATTAAAAGTAATCTGTTTTTTTGGCGGATAAAAAGTATAGGTAAAATGATTTACTTTGGCTGAAGTTTCGTTGGTAATAAAACCACCAAAATCAGGTACAATTACGCATTCGTAACGATACAATAAATCACTAATATACTTGTCTAAAATCATCAAAACAAATATAGAAAAATACCCTTTTGATTTGATGAGAAAATAGAGGAGTTATTAACAAAATTAGAAACAATTGAAAGTCAATAACTTGTCGGTTCAAGCGGAGTCGAGAACTATAGAACATTAATTAGGTCTCGACTGCGCTCGACCAGACAGAACTAAATAAGAAGGGACAAACTCATATAAACGCTATTTATTTTATATATTTAAAATTCAAATTGTTATGAATGCTAGAAGAAGAACTAATTGCTGTTTTGGCTCTCCAAAAAGTCAAAGGGATAGGTGATATTATTGCTAAAAAATTAATCGCTCATTGTGGAAGCGCCAAAAACGTATTTGCAGAAAAACGCGCACTTCTTGAAAAAATTAACGGAATAGGAAGTTTTACGATTAAAAACCTAAATGATAAGCAATACTTTATTCGTGCAGAAAAAGAGTATAAATACATTTCTAAAAATAATATCAAAACAACTTATTTTCAAGATGATGATTTCCCAAATAGATTAAAACATTGTCCTGACGGACCAATTCTGCTATTTCAAGACGGAAATATAAAC
>CALIIP010000154.1 GCA_938018045.1 uncultured Flavobacteriaceae bacterium | reverse complement strand
AACTTAGGTTTTCTAAGAAATATGATAAGGTTGTTCTGTTAAATGAAGTGACTTGAAAGTTCATAGTATCTTTTAAAAATATTTGTATAAAAATACTGCTTTTTCTTAAGATTAGGTTTGTGTGAGTTGAGTTTCTTGATTCTTTTTAGTAAGTTTACTTACTAAAAAAGTAATACTTGGTCATAAGATTATGAAGGATAAAAGATTTCTTATTATTTTGGTGGTATCATCATTTTTATTGCTGATCCCATTTATAGCCATGCAATTAACAAATGAAGTGAATTGGACTAAATCAGATTTTATTATTGCAGGATTATTACTTTATGGAACAGGTATTATTTTTGAGTTTATTCTTAGGAAGTTCAAAGAATCTAAAAACAGAATTGTTTTATGCGGAATTATTTTGATGATTTTTATTCTTATTTGGATAGAACTTGCGGTTGGAATCTTTAATTGATTTAATAAAAAGAGAGCTTTTTAAAACTATACACTACTTTTACCTTATGAAAAAAATCTATTTCCTTAAAACTTGCGATACTTGCACGCGAATATTAAAATCCATCAATCTAGAAGGATTTATTTTACAAGAAATTAAAACGGAGCCTATAACTGTTGCTCAACTTGAAGAAATGCATGCGTTGTCTGGAAGTTATGAAGCACTTTTTAGCAGAAGAGCAAAAAAATACAAGCAAATGGATTTGAAAAATCAAGAGTTGTCAGAGAAAGATATTCGTCAATTAATATTAGATGAATACACGTTTTTGAAACGTCCTGTAGTTATTGTAGATTCAGAAATATTTATAGGAAATAGTAAGAAAAATGTAGAAGCGTTACTAGAAAAACTACCTATTTAACAACGTCTTTTACTCTGTCAACAGAGTCTAATTTACTTAGCGTCAACCGAACAATACTGTCTTTTTGTGCCAACAAATCATGAGGGACACTTCCTTTTAGACTTACAATAGCACCTTTTAATAAATTGTTCGTTTCATCATCAACACCAAAATCAATTTCTCCTTCTACTATTTCAACTGTAATTGGGAACTTCGTTTGATGCTTTTTCATCAGTTGCCCTTTCTTAAAAAGAATTCGAATTTCTTTGGTTGTTTCAGTTTCAAACAAGACAGAAATTGCAACTCTATCTTCGTTGTAATTTAAGTTTTCTAAAATATTTGCAGACGTCATACATTTAAATTTTACTTCCAATATTCAGCAACCCAAGGAGCAGCTCTTACATAACGATACCATTTTCCACGTCCACCTTTTATGGCTTTATGTGGATTTATTTCTCCGTGAAAAATAATGATTTTTGCTCCTTTTGGAATAGTCGGTTTTTTCCAAAATGCTAATGGAAATCTTGACAAACAATCATATTTATAACTTGGGCACCATTCTTTGTCCCAATATTGTAACTTCCCTTTATCGTTTATTGCATGCGTTAAATACTCTTGTTCGTTTCTATGAATCTTTAGTAATTCATCAAAATTGGCAATAAAATCATCAAATACATAACCGTGTTTTGCAATATCAAATCTATAAACTGAAGAATTCCCTGTAATTCTCCATGAGCGCCAACTATGATCTTTAATAATTCTAAATTCTCCCTCAACATCAAAAAAGCAATCAATATTATCTACAATTACGATGTCTAAATCGAGAAATAAGGCGCGACCTTCCAAACCATACAAAGGAGATTTTAGAGTCGTTAATTTTTTCCACATTCTTTCAGGAAGATTGGAATCTAAATCTATTTCTGGAATTGGAAAACATTGAACTTCTTCTCTTATTCCAGACTCATCATCTGTAAAACAAACCATTTTAAAATCGTAGGTCAAATTCTTTGAAACCATCGAATACAATCGATTTACGTACTCTGCACCATAGAGCTTTCCCCATTTCATGCAAAAGATATAGTTTGTGTTTTCCATCTAAATGTTATAAAAATCTACGCTCAATTAAGTCTATAAAACGCTCTTCGTATTCTTCTTTACCAGACCAATCATAATCTGGTTTTACCATTTTTTTGATAAAATTTTGTGCTTCTTTTTCAGTTTTAAATGTATTCAACTGCGATAAAACCCTATTAAAATCTTCTTGACTATGATTAAATAAGTTTTTTACAAACGCAATTCTATCATTTAAACCAACTTGAATATTTTCTTGCTTTAATTTATCATTTAACGATGCTGATGCTTTTTTATCTTGTTTTTGAAACAAATCTGCAGTAACATCAACAGAAACAGAGTCCTTAAATTCCTCTTCCATCGTCAAAACTTTTTTGTCTTTTATGACTTCAAGAACAGGCTCAGGTTTTTCTATCTCAAATAACGTTTTTTCTTCTTTAACTTCGGCTTTATCTTCTACTACTATAGGTTTTTCAACTACCTTTTCCTCTTTTATTACTGCTTTTACATCTTCAACAATTGGTGCTTTATCAACTTTCAAAGTCGATTTTTCTTCAACGGCTTTTTCTACTTTTGAGATTAACGCTTCTTTTGTTTCTGTTGCATTAGGAGTTGTTTCCAAATAATCATCAATAAATAAAAGTACAGCAAGTTTCTCGTGTAATTCTTGCGCCTTTTTATGTAAAGCAGCAATATCATCACGATTTTTCATCTGTAAAATACTATGCGCAATGCTTACTAATTCTGATTCCAATTTTTTGTGCATAAGTTGCTATATTTATATGGATTTGAAAGTTTATTTTTGATACTTTTGTAAAGTTAGATAATAAAACCTAACAAGTTCGAAAATTACAAAATGTTTCTTGAAAATACAGTAAATCATAGAGAACAATTTGGTTGGATAGAAGTTATTTGTGGCTCCATGTTTTCTGGAAAGACCGAAGAACTTATCCGCCGACTCAAAAGAGCGCAATTTGCAAAGCAAAAGGTTGAAATCTTTAAGCCTGCAATTGACGTGCGCTATGATGAAGAAAAAGTAGTTTCTCATGACGCAAATGAAATTCGTTCTACACCTGTTCCTTCCTCTTCAAATATTAGAATTTTGGCAGATGACGTTGATGTTGTTGGTATTGACGAAGCGCAGTTTTTTGACGACGAGATTGTTGCTGTTTGTAATGATCTTGCAAATCGCGGCGTTCGTGTTATAGTTGCTGGACTTGATATGGATTTTAAAGGCAACCCTTTTGGGCCGATGCCAGCGCTTATGGCAACTGCAGAATATGTTACCAAAGTTCATGCTGTTTGTACACATACTGGGAATTTGGCACACTATAGTTTTAGAAAAGCAGCAAGTGAAGATATCGTTTTGCTAGGTGAAACTCAAGAATATGAACCTTTAAGTAGAGCTGCATATTACAAGGCTCACTTAAAAGAAAAGGTTGCAAAAATGAATGTTGTAAAAGAAGATGTAAAAGATGAAAAATCATAGCGTTACAACTCTTCAGATTGATCTAAAAGCGGCAAATTTTAACTTGAATTATTTCAAGGAAAAACTTAAAGAAAATACAAAAATTTTAGTCGTAGTAAAAGCATTTGGATATGGTAGTGATGCTATTGAAATTGCAAAAAGCGTACACAAAAGTGTTGACTATTTTGCTGTTGCTTATACTGACGAAGGCATTGCCTTACGTGAAGCAGGAATTAATACTCCAATTTTAGTTTTACATCCTCAAATTTCTAATTTAGAGTTAATTATAAAAAATTGTCTTGAACCAAATCTTTATAGTTTCGGTATTTTAAAAGCTTTTATATCAATTACTGATTCACAAAAACTAACAGATTATCCTGTTCATATAAAGTTTAATACTGGTTTAAACAGGCTAGGTTTTAAACCTGATGAAGTTTCAATTATTACCAAAATAATTAGTGAGCATAACTCTGTAAAAGTAGCCTCTATTTTCTCACATTTAGCAGCATCCGAAGATAAAAATGAACGTAATTTTAGTTTATCTCAAATTGCGCTATTTGAAAAAATAACTGTTGATTTTAAGCAAAAAATTGGATATAAACCTCAACTCCACCTTTGTAATACTTCAGGAATTCTCAACTACCCTCAAGCGCATTTTGATATGGTTCGTTTAGGAATAGGTTTGTATGGATTTGGTAATGATGAGAATGAAACTTCGAATTTAAAAAACGTTATTTCTTTAAAAAGTATTATTTCTCAAATTCACACGATAAAAAAAGGAGAAAGTATTGGTTACAATCGTGCTTTTATTGCTGATAAAGAGGTTAAAACTGCAACAATTCCTATAGGTCATGCAGATGGAATCAATAGGAAATTTGGAAATGGAATTGGTTATGTGAGCATCAACAATCAAAAAGCGGTAATTATTGGAAATGTGTGTATGGATATGATTATGGTAGATATTTCTGGCATTGATTGTAATGAAGGCGATGAAGTCGTTATTTTTGACAATCAACAAACTGTAGAAAAATTTGCAAAGGACACGAATACAATTTCTTACGAATTGATTACAGCGATTTCTCAACGCATAAAAAGAGAAATTTTGATTTAATTTTTAGTATATTTGTTTCATAAACTTAATTAAAACTATTTAAAATGTTAAAAGAATTTAAAGAATTTATTACTGGCGGAAACGTTATTGAATTTGCTGTTGCAGTTATTATGGCTGGAGCAATTGGAAAAGTTGTAAACGGATTTGTAAACCTTATTGTTATGCCAGTTGTTGGTCACTTTACAGGTGGAGCCGATTTTTCAGACAATAAAATCGTTCTTAGTGAAGCGGCTGTAGATGCTGCTGGTGTTGTAACTACTCCTGAGAATGCAATTATGTGGGGATCTTGGGTAAACACAATTATAAGTCTTATCATTATTGGTCTTGTAATGTTTATGATGATTAGATCTTATAATAAAATGAAGAAAAAGGAAGAAGCGGCTGCTCCTGCAGGTCCTTCTGACAATGATTTATTAAAAGATATTTTAGAAGCGCTTAAAAAATAGTTTTAAGCATCAAAATTAAAAAAGCCTATAATTCATTTATAGGCTTTTTTTGTTATCTAAACCAACCCATTTTTATTTCGTTTGTAGTCAATCTTAAGACGGCTAAATAGGGGCTATATCTAGTTTTTAGTTCTTTATTTTTTGCTATTCTATGAATTTGAAAATCATAGTATCCTGCTTCTGCCATATCCGCTAATTCTTTTATGGGAAAGTTAAATGATGCGTCTTCAATTTTTGAATCCTCCATATTTACAAATGTCTCTGGAAAACCACTATCTAACAAAAATGGTCTAGCAAAACCAACAATCTCTAACTCACTATTCTCAATAACTTGCTCGCAAAATTCTAAAGTCCTGAACCCTCCTGTTACCATCAATGGAATGTCAGTTTTTGTTCTAACTTTTTCTGCAAATTCCATAAAAAACGCCTCTCTTTTCCTAGTAGATGCTCTTTCATTTCTTTTCGTTAAAAAAACAATATTCTCATAGGTTCCTCCAGATATTTCTAACAAATCAATCTTTAATTTTTGTAATTCATCAATCACATAAAAAGCATCTTTTTCATTAAAGCCTCCTTTTTGAAAATCAGCAGAATTTAATTTTACTGAAATTGGAAATGAGGGGCCAACTTTCTCTCTTGTTTTTTTAATAATTTCTACAAGAATTCTTGCTCTATTCTCTATTGAGCCTCCATAATTATCTGTTCTTTTATTAGTGTTCGGTGATAAAAATTGGCTAAGTAAATATCCATGAGCAGCATGAATCTGAACTCCAGTAAATCCTCCTTTTTTACAAATGACCGATGTGTTCACATATCTTTCAATCACATCTTGAACCTGTTCTAATGTCATTGCTTTTGGCTTTGCAAAAAGCATTAACTTTTTTAATTTAATTGCTGATGGTGCAATTGGACTGAACGTAGAAAATATAGTTGCTTGTCTTCCCGCATGACTTATCTGAGCCCAAAAATGGTTGCCGTTTCTTGTTCCTTCGCTAGTTAATTCTTTAAGTTCATCAATACCGCTTTCATCCTCAACAACAATGTTTCCAGAAGATTCTTTATAACGTTTATCAACCATTATATTTCCAGAAATCAATAATCCTGCTCCAGAATCAGACCATTTCCCATATAAGTTACACAAATCACTATTTGAAAAATGACTTTTTCCAGCCAACCTTTCTGTCATCGCCGCTTTTGCAATTCTGTTTGGAATTACTGAACCGCAAGGCAAAGTGTATGATTTTAATAAGGGGGAATTTCTTTGAAAAGTAGCCATCTTATTTTTTAGTGTTATATACTTCTGCAATTGTAGGAGTGTCTATTGATTTTTCAAGAAGTATTAATTCATCTCCGACTTTTACAAAACCAGTTTTCAACACTTTAAAGTAAATACCACTCATAGAGCTATTCCACATTTGCTTCACTACAAGTTGGTTATCAAAACGAATTCCCAATTTATAACAAGGATGTCTTGGCTTGGTTACTTCAATTTTTGTTTCTCCAAGTTGATAAATACTTCCTACTGTTATTTCTTCTTCATCTAAATCAGAAAACGTAATATTCTCGCCAAACATTCCATAATTCCATTCTAAATTTGGATGTAATTTTTTAAAATGAGTATAGTGTTTTTCAGAATAACCATAAACTGCTTGGTCTATTCCGCCATGATGTTTTCTGTTTATGATAGTATCATTTTCTACAATTTCTTCTCCTAAATAAATAGGCTTATCAATAGGAAATTTGAACATTCCAGTTTGTTCTTCTTTCTTATTCCATAAAAATGTTGTTGGTTCACCAATATTTACTGATAGTACTTTCATCGTAGTTAACTTTTAAAATTTTCCAAAGCATCCGCAATTTTCCTGTCGTTAGAAAGTCTTGGAATCTTGTTTTGTCCTCCCAATTTACCAATAGATTTCATGTAATCATGAAAACCTCCTTTTTTAATGTTGGTGATTTTCAATGGCTGTAATATTTTCCCCTTAATTAAATCAAGGTAATACGTGTTTTGCTCTTGTAAATTTTTATCAAGTATTGATGAAAATAAATCTAAATCTTCTGGCTCGTTTTCAAATTCTACAAACCATTCATGATATGGAAGTCCGTTTTCTACTGTTATTCTTGGTGCTACTGTATATTCTGTAACACTTGCACTTGTTGAGTTTGTTGCCAGTCGCATAGATTCTTCAACTTCCTTTCCAATAACGTGTTCGCCAAAGCCAGAAATAAAATGCTTGATACGTCCTGTAACAATAATTCGGTGAGGTTTTAATGAAATAAACTCAATGGTATCACCAATATTATATCCCCAAAGTCCAGCATTGGTGTTTAAAATGATTACATAATTTACACCTAACTCAACATCAACAATAGAAATTCTTGTAGGATTGTCATCAAAAAATTCATCCGCAGGAATAAATTCATAAAAAATTCCAGCATTTAACGTCAATAACATTCCGATTTCGTCTGTATCTTGAAAGGCAATAAAACCTTCGGAAGCAGGATACAACTCTACAGAATCGACCTTTCTTCCAATTAAATCTTCGAATTTCTTGCGATATGGTTCATAGTTAACTCCGCCATAAACAAACACTTTAAAATTCGGAAAAACTTCACCTACTTTTTTGCCTGTTCGCTCAACAATTCGTTCAAAATACATTTGGACCCAAGATGGTATACCTCCAATCAAACGTAAATCTTCGTTGATGGTTTCGTCAATAATTTTTTCAACTTTTGTTTCCCAATCTTCTATGCAATTGGTTGTATAACTTGGCAATCTGTTTTTTTGTAGATATTTTGGAACATGATGTGCCGAAATTCCTGATAATCGTCCTATTTTGATGCCGTTTTTTTCTGTTAAAACTGGACTTCCTTGAAGAAAAATAATCTTTCCATTAATAAAATCAGCATTCTTTTTTCGATTGATATACATCAAAA